>NZ_JBRILW010000022.1:0-93418 GCF_052977125.1 Shewanella sp. 30m-14
GTTTAAAAACACTCGGATTTTGCCATCTTATAAAGATCGGTCAACCGATCAATAAACTGCTAAATGATCGGCATTAGCCATTAGGCGCCGTTTAATAATAAGCACTTTTGACTATCCGTATGTTTCGAGTGAGATTATCGCCAGTTTTTTATAACGACTTTATTTACAGCAAACATCTGATGTCTAGAAGCTTAAAAGCTTTACCAGCATTCAAGGCCATAGGTAAACGTCAAGGTATGCGTATTATTTCGCGAGAATGATTGATTTGTTTGATTGCTGATTGCTGATTGCTGATTGCTGATTGCTGATTGCTGATTGCTGATTAGGATAAATGCATAATGTCAAAGCTAAGCAAGTTTAGATAGAAACGGGAAGCACAGACCTGGATACTAACGAACAGGCGAATAGCTTGCTACTAACAAGAAGTTAACTACGAGAGGCTTATATCACGCTTATATTTAGTATTTTATTTTCAAAAGTCGTAAACGAAAAAAGAGCCGTGGTAAACCACGGCTCTTCAAAATTCTGTGTGATTAGCTAGTGCTAATCAAGCTGGTAACTTAAACTACAGTTACGTTCTCAGCTTGTGGGCCTTTTTGACCTTGAGTAACAGTAAACTGAACTTTTTGACCTTCGTCAAGAGTTTTGAAACCGTCAGAGTTGATAGCGCGGAAGTGTACGAATACGTCTGGACCAGACTCTTGCTCGATAAATCCGAAACCTTTATCAGAGTTGAACCACTTAACAACGCCAGTAACTTGAGACATAATATTGAATCCTGTAAATATAAATTAAAGCCTTAACGGCAGTAGAGCTGGAAAATGCCGGTTTACTTAATGTTAACAGGACGAACATGTCGTATTGAACACATAAAAATAAGCCTAACCTTCAAGCTGCAACCACTATAAACCATTCTCATCATATGTCAACACTCATTCGCATCGTTATTTAAGGTGTTTTTACTTATATTTCTATAGCTTGCTAAATGTATCAAAAAATCACATCCAACAAATTAAAATCCCACCCCCAATAACCGTTTAAAAAACAGGCAACAAGCTACACCCTTTGATTTACAAGGCTCTAAAGACTTCAACTTTAAAGTCTAGCTCACAACTTAAGCCTGATTTAGCTAACGCTAATTTTTGCTCTTCTGTTAACTTCCAGTTATAAGGTGTCATTTTTAAAAAGTGACCAATATCGGCAGCATCCTCGAGCGTTAGTACTTGCTCTATTCTCTCTTGATGGATTAACTCGAAGCCTTCTATCTGAGAAGATTCCTCGGTGTGCTCTTTCGGATTATCGTATATAAGCTCTTTAAGTGCGAAATGGTGTCTAGGCCCAGCACAAACAGTAATTAAGATACCTCCAGATTTAATCACTCGTTTAAGCTCTACATCCAATGATGGAGCGTAAATACGTAGCATAAAGTCAAAGCTATCATCAGGAAATGGCATATCAAATGCACTTGCCACACTAAATGAAATATTGGGGTAACGCTTAGCGGCATACTTAAGCGCTGATTTACTGATATCGACACCATAAAGGCTGAAATCACTCGGCAAGCTTTCTACCAAACGATTGGAGTAGTAGCCTTCGCCGCAACCTATATCTAAACCGAAACGTGCATCTTCTAAGTATTCATTAGCGAGCAGGTTCACTTTATCGCTCAGAACTTGATAATACCCCTTGTTCAGAAATTCACGTCTGGCAAACATCATCTCTTTATTGTCACCAGGGTCATTGGACTTTTTCTTTTGCACTGGTAGCAGATTTACATAACCTTCTTTGGCGCAGTCAAACCTATGGTTTGCGGCGCAATACCAAGTTTTATCATCTTTAGATAAAGCCTGTTCACATAACGGGCAGCGGTAAATCATTTATCAATCTCCAAAAAAGGGGGGCCTCAATGCTGAGGCCAGCGAAATCTATAAGGTCTTGTCTGAACAAGTTGTTAATAAAGATGCAAGATAAAGCGTCATCACTAAGTAGAGCCCAATTCAATGGCTAATGGCCAAAACAGGTTAGTATAAAGTACCGAAGATCACCCGGCGTCAAGAAGCAGTCTCTATCTAGCCCCCCTAAAGCACGCACAAAATGAGTGTTAAGCAGAGCGACTTGGCATGGCCCCGATTGTAGTTGCCCACTATCAGCCCACGAATGAGAGCCAAAGCATGTCCTTAGTATCTCAGGAATGCATCGAAGCAATCCGACGTGTTCAAGTAAACCGATCGAAAATGAGTAGTTTGTACTAATACTCACATTAGGATCCACATTAAAACTTTCATTAGGGCTCAATGGGTATGACAGAGTCAAAAGAGCTTTAAAATTGCCCCCCTAAAAACGGAGCGCTATTCTACTGCGCTTATCTTTTTCGATCCAGTCAGCAAATAGGCTTAAACTCAAGCTAATAAGGTACATTAGACTCCGCAAACGAAGACATTTAAAGTGTGGCAGTGCTATGATAACCACAATTATTGTTTGTGATAGCCACTAAATTTATGTCTGCAAATAACCAACCTACCCTCTTCTGGCACGATTACGAGACTTTTGGTGCTAACCCAGCGAAAGACCGGCCTTCTCAGTTTGCTGGCGTGCGCACAGATATGGATCTTAATATTATCGGTGAGCCTGAAACCTTTTATTGTAAGGTCGCTAACGATTATCTACCGTCACCAGAAGCAATACTCATCACGGGTATTACTCCTCAGCTAGCAAACCTTAAAGGTATGCCTGAAGCTGAGTTTATGGACAAAATTAACGGCTTATTTAGTCAGCCTAAGACCTGTGTTGTGGGTTATAACTCATTACGGTTTGATGATGAAGTATCGCGCTACGGTTTTTATCGTAATTTTATCGACCCTTATGCTCGCGAATGGCAAAACGGCAATAGTCGTTGGGATATTATCGATCTTGTTCGTGCCTGCTACGCTTTTAGACCTGAAGGCATAAATTGGCCGGAAAAAGAAGATGGCTCACCAAGTTTTAAACTTGAGCAGCTTACCGTCGCCAATGGTTTAAGCCATGAAAAAGCCCATGATGCGATGTCAGATGTTTATGCGACTATCGATATGGCTAAATTGATTAAATCTGTGCAACCTAAGCTATTTGACTATTACTTTAGCCTGAGACAAAAACAAGCAGTATCAAAGTTAATTGACGTGCTTGAAATGAAGCCACTTGTGCATGTTAGCTCTAAAATCAGTGCACTGAATGGTTGTACCACCATCATTGCACCTGTGGCCTATCACTCTACTAATAAAAATGCGGTAATTTGCGTTAATTTGGCGATGGATATCTCGCCGTTACTTGAATTAAGCGTCGATGAAATTCGTGAGCGCATGTATACCCGTCGCAGTGACTTAGCACCCGATGAGTTACCGATTGGGTTAAAGCAAATCCATATCAACAAGAGTCCCTTTATTGCTGCTGCCAATACGTTAACTGACGAGAATGCTGCCAGACTCGATTTTGATAAAGCATTTGCTCGTCAGCAATACAAAAAATTGAAGCTACACCCTGAGCTGAGAGAAAAGCTGGTTGCAGTATTTGATGTTGAGCACGAAGACAGAGCCGTAGACACCGACCAAGCTTTATATAGCGGTGGTTTTTTCAGCTCTGCTGACAAAGCCAAGATTGAAATCATCCGCAACACACAAGCAAGCAACCTTGCGGCGATAGAGCTTGATTTTGACGACGAACGCCTAGGCGAAATGTTGTTTAGATACCGAGCACGTAACTACCCTGAAACCTTAAGTGACTCAGAGCAGTACCGCTGGCGCGAATTCTGCCAAACTAGACTCAATGATCCTGATTACATCATTCGTCTAGAAAACTTACTCGAAGAAACCGAGCAAGATGAATCCAAACAAAAATTATTAGCAGCTTTGTGTCATTATCTTAGAAGCTTATAAATTTTATAGCCAATAAATGCGACCTTCATCTCATTCTGTATGTAACAAGCTTACTAGAATGATATTTCATTAGCGTTAACAAAAAGGAAATAGCGTATGCAAGACCGCTTCTTAAAAAGCATAGCTAAGTTACCTGAGTCATTAGCAACGGCAATTGTGCCGTTACTCGATAAAGATTTTGCTGGCCATATCGATGCACAGCAACTAAGCGAGCTCCAAGCTAAAAGCAACATGGAGCTTAACGAATTACTATTAGCGTTGCTGCCTATTGCTGCGGCTTTAGCTAGACCACCGATTAGTGAGTTTTACGTTGGTGCTATCGCCAAAGGCAAAAGTGGCGATATCTATATGGGCGCGAATATTGAGCTCCCCAGTGAAGCGCTTTTTCACTCTGTTCATGCCGAACAAAGCGCGATTAGTCATGCTTGGTTAAGCGGTGAGACCATTATTGAAGACATCATAGTCAACGCATCACCTTGTGGACATTGTCGTCAATTTATCAATGAGTTGGTTGAAGGTAGCAAGGTAAAGATCCATCTACCCGCTCAGAAAGTTGAGCCGTTAACGCACTACTTACCTTATGCGTTCGGGCCAAGTGACTTAAACGTTACCGAGCCCTTGCTAACTAAGCAGCAGCATACCCTGACGTTAGATTCTACTGATCCTATGATTATTGAAGGTCTCGATCATGCTAGCCTAAGTTATGCGCCGTACACCCAAAATTATGCCGCTGTGGTACTAGAAACTAAAGATGGTGCGACCTATTGTGGCCGTTATGCTGAGAACGCTGCGTTTAACCCATCAATGCAGCCAATGCAGATGGCCTTGTCAACCATGGCACGTCATAACCGCGATTTCAGCGAGATCAATCGCGCCGTATTGATTGAGTCTTCTAAAGGTACAATTTCATTGGTAGGTGCAGCAATGGACGCCCTACATAATGTTGCCGCTGTTGAACTTGAACATATCGTTGTAGAACCAGAGTAACTTCATTAGCCTCTGCGACTAAAAAGGACCATTCTCATGGTCCTTTTTTATGGGTAACTTTTAATTGCTATTTGCTACGTTAAAGCCATTAGCCGCGGTTCTTCTCTAGCTTGGCCATTAAGCTCGATGTATCCCAACGCTTGCCACCGATCCCCTGCACTTCAGAATAAAACTGATCAACTAAAGCGGTGAGTGGCAGATGAGAGCCATTTCGGCGCGCCTCTTCTAGCGCTATGCCTAAGTCTTTTCGCATCCAATCCACTGCAAAGCCGAAATCATAATCCCCCTTCCACATAGTCTGGTAGCGGTTTTCCATCTGCCAAGACTGCGCCGCCCCATGGCTTATCACCTCGACCACTTTCTCGCCATCCAGGCCTGCGCTACGGGCAAAATGTAATCCTTCAGCAAGGCCTTGCACAACACCGGCAATACAGATCTGATTGACCATTTTAGTTAATTGACCCGCTCCCACATCTCCAAGCAGCTCAGCACAACGAGCGTAGGCGTCAATAACTGGCTTAGCCGTATCAAATGTGACTTGTTCGCCTCCAGCCATTACAGTCAACACACCATTCTCAGCCCCCGCTTGTCCACCTGACACTGGAGCATCCATAAAACCAATATTGTGTGCTTTGGCTGCGACAGCAATTTCACGTGCGACATCGGCTGAAGCTGTAGTGTGATCCACCAAGATACTGCCAGCGTTCATCCCGGCTAATGCCCCGTTGTCACCTAAGGTGACTTGGCGTAGGTCATCATCATTACCCACACAAACAAAAACAATCTCTTGTCCTTGCGCTGCAGCTCTTGGGGTAGTTTGATACTCGCCAGCAAACTCTTTTGCCCATGCCTGCGCTTTAGCCTCTGTACGGTTGTAAACTGTAACTTGGTGACCGTGTTTTGCTAAGTGCCCCGCCATGGGGTAACCCATAACACCTAAACCAATGAATCCGACTTTAGCCATTTTACGTCCTATTGTAGAGGGAGGTTTATAATATTTTTACCCATTCTAATAGCTAATAATAAAATAAAACAGCGTTAAACAGACAATAAAAAAGCCAGCCCTTAGGCTAGCTTTAGTCAACTAATTAAGCAGATAGTGCGTGGCTCACTGCAGTGAAGGTTGCAGATCCACATGCGCTTGCATTTCAGCTCCAATCTTCTTACGCATATCCATGAGTCGAATGGCTGATTCTCGAAGCTCAATATCAGCAGCAAGTACTGGCTGCCAATCAGGGACTGCGGTTGGTTGTCCGTCATCATCAACTGCAACCATAACTAACACACAATGGGTTGTTAAGTGGCGCTCGGGAAACTTAGGATCGCCAGCTTTAACATCAACCCCTAAGTGCATGGAGGTTCTGCCAGTGTAAATCACCTTCGCGGTTACTTCGACGATATTACCCACGTGAATCGGTTTAACAAATCGAATACCACCTGCATAAGCCGTAATGCAGTATTTACCACTCCAGCCTGCCGCACAAGCATAGCCAGCAAGGTCAATCCACTTCATTACCGCGCCGCCGTGAACTTTACCGCCAAAGTTAACATCAGCAGGCTCCGCTAGGAACCTTAATGTTAACTGTCTTTCTAAACCCGCCATATAGGACCTCAATACATTTACTGACTATTGAGTATCTTACGCCAAATTCAGCCTAGCAGCACTGTTTACCCAAACTGACCGACGAAAAAGCAACCCGCTAACACTGTAGGTAAAGCCAAGCGATAAACCCATAACTGTGTTTTCTCACTAAAATACTTACCACCATTGGACAGGGTATAAATACCAATACCAGCTAAAAATAGCCCCATCACTTCAATGCCTGCAAGTACACTGTTTGCGTTACTTACATCAATAGCCGTTACCAGCAAGGCAAACCACACCACGGTGAAAGCCGCAACCGCTAGGTTAAATGTCTTTACACCCAACTGCAATTTAGGGAAGCGGGCTACTGATTCACCACGAATAAGCTCATTAATATTGGCGGTAATAATGCCTAGCAGTGGCATGATAGGAATAACTATTGGATTAAGCACTTTCGTGTCCCTTAGATAAATTATGCAAGGCTCATAGTCTGAGCAGCTATTTGCAGTATCTTCCTAATGGCACTGAAATTCTAGCGTCTTCCCTGCACATTAACCAAGGTTAATCTGGCCAACATGATGGTTTAATATTTACCTTTAATAATGTGAAACAACGCAAATTTTTGAACCCCTAAAGCTAAAATGAAAGAAAAAATAAGAGTATTTTGGCTGTTAATACCAACCAGTATAAAGATTTGGTCGCTCAGCGAGAGTATAGCGGCACTGAGACAAGGTCATTAAATGCTCCTCGATAACTGCTCCTGCGTTACTCTACCTCCTATATCCATATAGTCGTGCATTAATGACATTCACCACATCTGACCTCCAGGGATGGAGGAAATGTCTTATGTATGTCGGGAACATATAAGACCATGTGGTTTGCAACGAGTGAAGCGCATAGTCATTCTAAGTTTAAGCTCCCTCTTGTTCCATAAGAGTCACAGTATCAGAGCCGATAAAACTCACCATTCTGGAGCGTTTTGGCTACCTACTTCTGCCTTGAACAACTTCATAAGGGAGCAACCATTCTTTCAGTTATTCGCCTTGAATTAGTTTGCCAAAAAACGTTCTGAGTAGATCAACTTCTTATACAGATTGGTATAACTCTGCATTAATTATTAAATCATTACCGGATCCCATTAATAACTCCACATATAAAAAAAGCGCCATAAGGCGCTTTTTTTATATTAAATCAGCCGACTATACTTTTTTGAAAAGTAATGAGCCGTTTGTGCCACCAAAACCAAATGAGTTACATAGTCCATATTCAAACTTATAATCTCTCGCGGTATGAGCAACGAAATCTAAATCACAACCTTCATCAGGGTTATCAAGGTTGAGTGTTGGAGGAACAACCTGATCTTTCAACGCCAATATGGTGATAATGGCTTCAACAGAACCCGCAGCGCCAAGCAGATGGCCAGTCATGGATTTGGTCGAGCTCACCAACAGATCATAAGCGTGAGCACCAAATACCGACTTAACCGCTGCGGCTTCTGCTCTATCGCCAGCAGGTGTTGAGGTGCCGTGTGCGTTAATGTAACCAATCGACTCATTTGCAATTTTGGCATCGTTAATTGCATTAACCATTGCCGCAGCTGCGCCTGCACCATCACTTGGTGGCGATGTCATATGGAAAGCATCGCCACTCATACCAAAACCTACAAGTTCGGCATAAATCGTTGCTCCACGGGCTTTAGCGTGCTCGTACTCTTCAACAACCATGACTCCAGCACCATCACCAATAACAAAACCATCGCGGTCTTTATCCCAAGGGCGGCTTGCCGCTTCAGGATTGTCATTACGGGTAGAAAGTGCCTTAGCTGAGCCAAAACCTGCAACCGCTAATGGACAAGTTACGTCTTCAGCGCCGCCAGCAACCATTACATCAGCATCGCCATAAGCAATAGTACGCGCAGCAAAACCGATGTTGTGCACACCTGTAGTACAAGCCGTAGTCACAGCAAAGTTCGGGCCCGTCATGCCGTATTTAATCGAAAGATGGCCAGCAATCATGTTGATGATCGTGCTTGGAACGAAGAAAGGTGAAACTTTTCGTGGGCCGCCCTTTAGCAGCGCTGCATGGTTTTGCTCAATAAGCGGCATGCCGCCCATACCCGCACCAATAGCCGTACCGACTCGTGATGGATCAAGTTTATCCATCTCAAGACCTGAGTCTTCGACAGCTTGAATGCCTGCAGCCATACCATACTGAATAAACAAGTCCATCTTACGCGCGTCTTTACGAGACATGTACTGTTCGACATCAAAGTCTTTTACAGAACCGCTAATTCGAGTCGTGAACTCACTAGCATCAAATTTAGTTATCGGCGCGATACCACTCTTTCCAGAAACCAATGCTTTCCAAGAAGAATCTACTGTATTTCCCACTGGGCTGACTAAGCCTAAGCCCGTTATGACTACTCGACGTTTAGACACGCGGTCACCTTTTTACTTTAAAAATGAATAATGATGATAGCTGCAAAGAGATTGAACTACCAATGCCTATACCCTTGTCTTGAAAACACGGTTTCAACGGGTATGTGCCAGTTCTGGTTGGGATAATACTTATTTTAGGTCAACAAGTATTGAGAAAGCGAAGATTAAAACGTTATGTCAACCAGCGGCTTTTACAAACAAAAACAGGCGGCAAAAATGCCGCCTGTTTTCAAGAATTCTAGATTACTGATTCTTAGAAACGTAATCGATCGCTGCTTGAACAGTAGTGATCTTTTCAGCTTCTTCATCAGGGATCTCGGTGTCAAACTCTTCTTCCAGAGCCATAACCAACTCAACAGTGTCTAGAGAATCCGCACCCAAATCGTCAACGAAAGATGCTGCTGATTTAACGTCTTCTTCTTTTACACCTAGTTGCTCGATGATGATTTTCTTTACACGTTCTTCGATGTTGCTCATTAGTTTTCTTTCCTATTCAAATTACGCACTTGCGCAAGATTGCGAGTAGTTTATTGAATTTGGCAGACATTGCAAGCTTAACTTTCGTGGTCTAACCACAATCAGGCCCACAGTTGATGCAGATCACCCCATGAGGCGATAGCTGTCTGCCGTTCCCTTTAAACCATGTACATACCGCCATTCACATGGAGAGTTTCCCCTGTGATGTAAGCAGCAGAGTCTGACGCTAAAAAGAGGACTGCGTTAGCAATTTCCTGCGCCTGACCAAGTCTTTCCATTGGCACCTGAGACATAATAGCTTGTTGCTGGTCTTCCGTCAGCTCATCTGTCATATCTGTCTGGATAAATCCAGGTGCAATAGCATTAACTGTAATTTGACGAGATGCAACCTCTCTTGCAAGAGATTTTGTAAATCCAATCAAACCAGCTTTAGCAGCAGAGTAGTTAGTCTGCCCTGCATTGCCCATGGTACCTACCACAGAGCCAATATTGATGATGCGTCCGTGACGCTTTTTCATCATAGGTCTCATGACCGCTTTTGAAGTGCGGAAGATTGATGTGAGGTTAGTATCAATGATATCTTGCCATTCGTCATCTTTCATTCGCATTAACAAATTGTCACGCGTGATACCGGCATTGTTAACAAGAATGTCAACATCGCCTGCTTTTTCTTTAATCGTTTCAAACAAACTTTTTACAGAGTCAGCATCTGTTACGTTTAAAACAAGACCATGGCCTTTATCGCCTAAATAAGCTTGAATCGCTTCTGCGCCACGCTCGCTGGTTGCGGTACCGATAACCACCGCACCTGCTGAAACTAATGTTTCTGCTACTGCACGGCCAATTCCTCGGCTAGCGCCAGTGACTAGGGCAACTTTACCCGTCAGGTCAAAACTTATACTCATCAGATTTCCTTATTCGGTCAACGCCGTTAGTGATGCAACATCGTTTACAGCTTGTGCTGAAAGCGAACGATTAATACGTTTTGTTAGGCCTGTTAGTACTTTACCTGGTCCCATTTCAAACAAATTAGTCACACCCTTTGATGCCATTAGCTCTACAGTTTCAGACCAACGAACGGGACAATAAAGTTGACGAACTAAGGCATCTTTAATCTCTGCCGCTGACGTTGGACTGGCAACATCAACATTGTTGATCACTTTCACTGAAGGTTCGCTGAACTCAATCGATTCTAATGCAGCGGCTAATTGTTCTGCTGCTGGTTTCATTAATTGGCAATGCGAAGGCACGCTTACAGGGAGTGCAACAGCCATTTTTGCGCCGTTAGCTTTGCATAGTGCAGCAGCGCGCTCAACAGCGGCTTTCTCACCTGCTATGACCACTTGACCTGGACTGTTGTAATTAACAGGACTCACGATATCGCCTTGTGCTGCTTCTTCACACGCTTTAGCAATAGCGTCATTATCTAAACCAATAATGGCGAACATTGCACCGGTACCAGCTGGTACCGCTTGCTGCATTAGCTGACCACGAAGTTCTACTAGCTTAATTGCCGCTTCAAAATCAATCACTCCAGCACATACTAATGCTGAGTACTCGCCTAAACTGTGGCCAGCCATCACTGAAGGCATAGCCTTCCCTGATGCTAAATAAGCGCGGTAAATAGCGACACTGGCAGCTAATAAAGCAGGCTGTGTTTTGTCCGTTTCATTTAATGTTTCAGCGGGACCTTGTTGTACAAGCGCCCATAAATCATAGCCAAGCGTGCTGCTTGCTTGAGCAAAGGTTTCTGTAATGATGGCATTGTCTTGTGCTAGCTCAGCTAACATACCCAATGCTTGAGAACCTTGCCCAGGGAATACAAAAGCAGTATTTTCCATATTTATCACCTTTTTAAATCAACATCTGCACATTCTAAGACGATTATTAAAAACGAACTAAAGCACTTCCCCAGGCAAATCCTGCGCCGAAGGCTTCTAGTAGTAACATTTGACCACGTTGAATACGTCCGTCTCTCACCGCTTCATCTAGCGCGATAGGCACAGAAGCTGCTGACGTATTACCGTGTTTAGCCAGTGTTAAAACGACTTTATCTAAACTCATATCAAGTTTTTTTGCCGTCGCTTTAATAATCCTAAAGTTCGCTTGATGCGGAACTAACCAATCAATTTCTGATTTATCAATATTGTTATGACGCAATGTTTCAGTCACAACATGAGATAGCTGAGTCACAGCAACTTTGAATACATCGTTGCCCTTCATGGTCATATAACCCACCGCTTCAGACGTTTCACCTTTGCGTGGCGGGATTGAGCATTTCAGTAAATCACCATGACGACCGTCGGCGAAAATATGAGTAGAGATAATTCCCGGCTCTGTTGACGCCCCAACCACTGCAGCGCCGGCACCATCACCAAATAAAATAATGGTCGAACGGTCTTCAGGTTCGCAAAGACGTGAAAGCACATCAGCGCCAATCACTAAGACATTTTTCGCGGCGCCCGATTTCACATACTGATCGGCAATAGATAAAGCGTAAACAAACCCTGAACAGGCCGCCGCTATATCAAATGCAGGAATAGTATGAATCCCTAACATCGCTTGTATTTCACATGCTGCTGCAGGGAATGCATTACTAGCACTCGTTGTACCGCACACAATCATGTCAATTTCACTTGCATCAATACCCGCCATTTCAATGGCTTTTAATGCAGCTCTATATCCCATGGTGGCAACGGTTTCGTCCGCTGCGGCGATTCTACGTTCTGAAATACCAGTGCGCTCTACGATCCATTGATCTGTCGTCTCAACCATCTTTTCAAGATCGAGATTACTACGCACCTGCACCGGTAGATAACTACCAGTACCAAGAATTTTTGTATACATAAGGAATTTATCAGCTATTAATGTCTAAAAGAATCGACTCCAGACGATCTTCAATCATCTGCGGGAGTCGACGTTGCGCTTCGGTTACTGCCAAAGTAATTGCTTGTAAAAAAGCAGCTTCATCTGCGCACCCATGACTTTTTACTACAATTCCGCGCAATCCTATCAGACTTGCGCCATTATAGTGGTCGGGGTTCATCTGATTTAACAAAGAACGTATACGTGGAGCGATGATTTTAGCCAAAAGTCGGACAAAAAAACCTTGTCCTAGCGCTTTTTTAAGCTGATGGACCAGTAAACGAGCAATACCCTCTGAGGTTTTCAAAGTGATATTACCTACAAAACCATCACAAACGATCACGTCTACATTACCAGAGTAAATCTCATCGCCCTCAATAAAACCGGTATAGTTTATTTGAGGAATTTGTTGCAGCAACTGACCAGCCTGTTGGACTTGATCATTACCTTTAATTTCTTCGATACCCACATTGAGTAACGCGACTTTAGGTGAGACGGTTTTATCAACTGTTTCACTAAGCACCGAGCCCATCACCGCAAATTGAAATAAGGTTTCAGAATCGCACGATACATTTGCACCTAAGTCTAGTAAATAAACGGGAGTATTATTTACCGCAGGTAGACAGCTAACAAGTGCTGGGCGGTCGATACCAGGCAAAGTCTTAAGCAAGACTTTTGACATCGCCATTAACGCTCCTGTATTGCCAGCGCTCAGGCACGCTTGTGCCTTACCGTCACGTACTAACTCGATTGCTAAACGCATTGAGCTTTGTTTGCGGTTTCTTAGGGCATGAACAGGACGATCTGACATAGCAACGACTTCAGTTGTATGTTTAATTTCGATGCGATTTTTTATTGCCGGTTCGGCAGACACTAAATGTTCGTCTATTTGCGACTTGTCGCCAACGAGTACGATTTTTAGGAGGGGGTTTAAGCGAAGTGCCTGCAAAGTTGCAGGCACTGTGATGCGGGGACCAAAGTCGCCCCCCATCGCATCTAACGCAAGCGTCAGATTTGTCATCAGGGTCTCAACAAATTACTTGTTGATAACCTTTTGACCACGGTAGAAACCGTCCGCAGTCACGTTGTGACGACGGTGAAGTTCACCACTCGTTGCATCCACTGATAATTGAGCTGTGCCCAAAGAATCGTGTGAACGACGCATTCCGCGCTTAGAACGAGATTTTTTATTCTGTTGTACAGCCATTGGCCCTGTCTCCTAGATTACTTGCTCTTCAGTTTTTCTAACACTGCAAACGGATTTGGACGCTCCTCTTGAGCGGGTTCGATCTCGCCTACTACTATATCTTGTTTACCAAGATGACAATCTTCATTCTCATGCATGGCAATCAAGGGCATAGCAACTATCAATTCATCTTCGATCAATTGATGCAGACGAATTTCGCCAATTTCATTGCACTCAATAGGCTCATACGCATCCGGGAGCTCATCGATTTCGGCTTCAGTCTTACAAAGACCAAAACTAAACTCGACCGTAACCTCAGTGGTAAATAGTGTCATACAACGTTGACAATCCAGAGTGAGCTCCGTCACAGCCTTCCCGTTAAGGTAGACTATCCCCTGTATATCGACGCCACATTCAAGCGACACTGCCACATCAGAACAGTCGCCGGCACATAATTCATTTAATCGCTTTAACTGCTTACCAGGCACCAAGCCTTCATAGGAAAGTTGGCTACTGGCAGCGCGAACGGGATCAATTGAAACCGGTATCTTTACTGTTTGCATAAGGCGCGCATTTTAGGTGAATTTTTACAGAAGTCAACACCCTTATACATTCTAGGTGATGAACAGCCGTTTGATTCAGCTAAGTGAGTTGTTAGGTAACCGCATTGTACAAGAAACACAGCAAGCATGACATTATATTTCATCTATAAATGCGTTTAAGTGTTCGTAATTCCATCGCGTTAATCTTTTTTTGTGACGCTCTTAATAAAGATGACCATAAACTGCAACCGATTGCCTCTATTCTCTCTCATTACGGGCCAATAAACCGCATTGATAAACATAAAATTCAAGTCTCTGAATAACGTAATATTATTAATAATCTAGCCATCAAAACCAATAATCATGCTCATTGGGCTGATAATACTACAGCGTTAGCGCGAGTAAGATGCCACCTTTAACGCTCGTAACTTCAAATTTTAGTGTAAGTATACTACCCCTTCTCAATTTTCTTATGCTCAAGGGTTTACGGGAGGGTGCTTTGGTACATGATAGCGATGACTACTTTCGCCTATGCCGCCAACTGTTTGTGGGTACATCAACTTATAAAGCGTAACGAAACCATTAAGCGCAAAGAACAAGAATGTGTTTCCCCCCTTACCACCTACACCTAATATTAATCACCCTATGATCGTGAATTTCAGTGTCAATTTGCGTATTTATTCAAGTAAAATAATTCGTATAATCATCCATTCAAACGCGCCTATCATAATATCGCGATAAACACTTCAAGGCTTAAGTCTATGTCAGCTTCAATTGTTCTTGCTTCAACCTCACCTTTTCGCCAACAACTTCTGCAAAAACTTGCATTGGAATTTAGCTGTTGCTCTCCTGAAGTTGACGAAACGGCGTTAGATAATGAGTCACCAACCGATTTAGTTTTGCGCTTAGCAAAACTCAAAGCCGCTGCAGGTGTACAGCGCAATCCCAATAGTATAGTGATAGGTTCAGATCAAGTCGCCGTGATCGATGGACAAATTATTGGTAAACCATTAACTCGTGAAAAAGCGATTGAACAACTAACAGCTGCTAGCGGGCAAGCAATTACCTTCTATACAGGCCTTGCTGTACATAATGGTAAGAATTCGCATGTGGAAGCGATCGTTGAGCCCTTTATTGTCCACTTTCGGACTCTGAATCATCAGCAGATCTGTCGTTATGTCGATATGGAACAACCTTTCTACTGTGCTGGCAGCTTTAAAAGTGAAGGGCTTGGGATCTCATTATTTGAGAGATTAGAAGGAAAGGACCCAAACACACTTATTGGATTACCATTAATTTCACTAATAGACTTGCTTCATTTACAGGGTGTGGACGTACTTTAATTCCCCGCACGATACTAACAACAGCTCCATTAGGGGCTGAAAATATAAAGCAGATTAATAATACCTCTACTAAAATTTAGCTACTAATTGGAATAGATGTCGTCATTTAATCTACGTAGAACAATAGAAATCTACAACAAACAGGCAGTTAATTAAGGCTTTATAGAGTACAGACGGCATAACTTTTGAGCAAGGATTATGACCAACATTGAAGAAGCGCTAGCTTTACTTGCAGCACCTTGTACCGATGAGCGCTTCTTTACTCGTGCATTAGGCGCCTTAACGCTTGTGACACATTGTCGTTGGGCGGGCTTTGCTCGTCCATCAAAGCGGGCAGGCTTCGGTGAGGTCATAGCATTTTGTGACCAACAAAAAAGTTTACCTCGGTTTGAATTTGAACTAAAAGGTTCCCCCTGTGAACGGGTATATATAGAAAAAGAAAAACTCCATTTTACCTTTAGTCGTGATCTACAAAAACGGTTTCCAGATTTTCATATCATCAAAACCTTGGGGGCAAATAGTTACCAAGCAGAAAAAATAATAAGTGAAGCGGGTGAAGTACTCGGTCACATTTTCGTGTTAGATCCCCATCCCCAAACTGAAAACAGCAAATCCATGGCCTTTTTTAGGCTACTGGCACAACGAATTGGTGTTGAATACCATCGATATCTTGTCACCAAAAAACTAGAGCAGCGTCAACAGATGATAGCTTCGTCTGAACAATATATGTCATTTGTCGATACTGATTACATTTACCGCGTCGTTTCCAAAGGTTATGAGACATTATTTAACCTCCCCCAAGATCAGATCATTGGCAAATCCGTTATAGAACTTCACGGCCTGGAAACGTTTGAACATCAGATAAAACCATTACTGGACCGATGCTATAAAGGTGAGCAAATCAAAACTCAAATTTGGGTTCACCCGCCCAATATTGAAAGCCCATTATTTCTCAACGTGCATCATAACCCCTACTTTAATTCGGCAGGAAAAATTAGAGGCTCCATAGTGTCAGCTCACAATATTACCGAGCTTGAGCACGCAAAAAATAAAGTCGAATATCTGGCCAATCACGACTACCTTACCGGCTTAGCTAACAGGCGCGCATTATTCCAACTTTTTGAAAAACTCATAGAGGTAGGCCGACGCAATGGTAGGAAACTGGCGATTGCATACTTAGATATTGATGAATTCAAGTCAATTAATGATAAGTATGGCCACCAAATAGGTGATCAGGTGTTAAAAGCGGTCGCGAATATTTTGACTGAAACTAGCATACAAGGTGATGCTGTGGCCCGTATTGGTGGTGATGAGTTTCTTCTAATCACCACCTTAGAATGTAAACAACATCCTTTTGGCTACCAAAGCTTACTATATAGGCTCAGAAAGCAACTTGAGCGAGCACTCTGCACCCATATTACGATCAATGGAGCGCCAATCAAGATTAGTGCCAGCATTGGGCTTCATCTAGTCGATGATACTTCGGTTGAATTATCTTCGCTTATTAGCTGTGCCGATAATGAGATGTTTAAACATAAACAAACCAGAGCGATTCGGGTTTAACGGTCAAATGCAGCAATTGCAAATTGCAAAGCACTTATTGGCATGTTTTAAACACAGTTTAGTCGTGCGTCTTAGTCAACATTATCTGAGCTAGCGTTATCTTAACCAGAATCGCTTGAGTAAGACTGAAGCCCCCTCTCACTCAGATTGGAATACCATTAAGTATAAGAGAGTGACTAAATAAAATTACGCCAGTACACCGAGTAAATCTATCGGCTTATGGATAATGGCTTTAGGTTTGGCAAGCAGCAATTTTGACTCACTATGTGCACCATAACTCACGCCAATTGCATCAACCCCGGCATTATTGGCCATATTAAGATCATGCAGTGAATCGCCGACCATAATAGCACGCTCAGGCTTAACCTTAAGCTCTTCTAGTAACTCGTGGATCATATCAGGGTTGGGCTTACTCTTTGATTCATCGGCGCAGCGACTTGATTCAAAGTGGCGCGCCAACCCTGTTTCATTTAATACACGGTTTAACCCATTACGGCCTTTTCCTGTTGCGACAGCAAGGCGATAATCCCTTGCGCTCAACTCATTCAATAACAGTTCACTGCCATCAAACATCGGACTCGGCGTAGAATTAAGTGTTAAGTAGTGCTCTTTATACGAATTAATCATGGGTTCGAAATCTGCTACAGGCATCATCGGATATAGCGTTTTGAGCGCTTCATCCATAGACAGACCAATCACATCTCGTATCGCTAACTCTGACGGGCTAACCATAGATAACGACATGGCCATCTGCTGCATGCAGGTAACAATTTTACTGATGGAGTCCATTAAGGTTCCATCCCAATCAAAGATGACTAATTCGTAGGGCTTCATACTTTCTTTAACTTCTTTAAGGTTGATTCGAGTATTAGATCTAGTGGGGCTTTAACTTGCATCACTTCTTCAGTTTCTGGATGAGTAAACTTAAGTTGAGCCGCATGTAAGAACAACCTGTTTAAGCCTTGTGCCCGCATTGAGTCATCAAACTTTTGTTCACTGTACTTTTCATCGCATGCAATCGGGTGTCCTGCGAACTGGCAATGAACACGGATCTGGTGGGTTCGCCCAGTAACAGGACTGGCTTGCACTAACGTTGAATCGCTATAACGCTGCAAAACCTTAAAGCGAGTTTCAGACTCTTTACCCTCTTTATTCACGCGAACAATTCGTTCACCTGATTTAAGCGTTAACTTAAGTAATGGTGCTTTAATGACTTTGTCGTGGCTCTGCCACTCGCCTCTCACAAGCGCTACATAGTCTTTTTGCATCTTCTTATATCTCAGTTGATCATGAAGATGTCTTAAAGCACTTCGTTTCTTAGCGATCAGTAACACACCAGAAGTTTCTTTATCTAGGCGGTGAACCAACTCTAGAAACTTTTGCTGAGTACGTAAAGAGCGCATCGCTTCAATCACACCAAACTCAACGCCACTACCACCGTGAACAGCAATACCTGACGGCTTGTTGAGGACAATGAGATACTTATCTTCAAAAAGGATCCGTTCTTCAAGCTGAGACACTTTAGTCAGCTTAGCCGAAGGACCTGGTTTGCTATCACTTTCAGACACTCTGACAGGAGGAATACGGACAATGTCACCATCGGCTAATTTATACTCAGGCTTAATACGCTTTTTATTAACTCGCACTTCACCTTTACGCACGATCCTGTAGATCATACTTTTAGGTACACCCTTGAGTTTTGTCAGAAGAAAATTATCGATACGTTGTCCAACGTGGTCTTCATCAATAGTAACCAATTGAACTTGTGCTTTTTGAGATGGAGTATTCATGCTGCGCCGTTATGTATTTCGTTACGGCACATTGTACAACAACTCAAAAGAATTGTGCCTTTCCATTTGCTGATTTTATCTATTATTGCTATATTTCCCCCGCTAACGGTGATAACCCGTGGATAAAGTATCCACCAATCAGCCTAGTGTTACGTTACAGAATGAGACTAAAAATGTTTACGGTTTGATAGTAAATCATTGATTTACGGGTCGTTGTATCAATCAAAAGGCCAGTACATGCGCCTTCACGACTAAATTAAAACGAAAACCCAACTTACGACTGGTTTCTCAACTGGAAACGCTCCAATTTCGAAGAATAATTTTAACTCGTCGTCAGACGCTACCATTTCGAATTGGCATTACTGGAAAGTATTTTAAGAATTTATGGGGTTGGTTGACATTTAACAACGAATTCCTTGTTTTTTATAAACATAAAAAAATAAGCCATAAATAGGATGCGACACGCAGAGAATGCGTCTAACAGCAATGCGCACCTTGCCTAGAGACTGACCGTGAGGTTTTGTTTTATAATCCTAGGCCCGTAATGCAGTGAAATAAGTATCGTTTGATGACCTTTATTAAAGAAGAATTACGTCATCATGAAACGGATGTTAATCAATGCGACTCAATCTGAAGAGTTGCGCGTTGCCCTTGTTGATGGGCAACAACTGTATGATTTGGATATTGAAAGCCCAGGTCATGAACAAAAGAAAGCCAATATTTACAAAGGCACAATCACACGAGTAGAACCGTCTCTTGAAGCGGCTTTCGTTGATTATGGTGCTGACCGTCATGGCTTCTTACCCCTTAAAGAAATTGCTCGTGAATACTTTCCTAAAGGTTATTCTTTCCAAGGCCGTCCTAACATTAAGGAAGTGGTTAAAGAAGGTCAGGAAGTCATCATTCAAATTGATAAAGAAGAGCGCGGCAATAAAGGCGCCGCACTGACTACCTTTATCAGTCTTGCAGGTTCTTACCTTGTATTAATGCCAAACAACCCTCGTGCTGGCGGTATTTCACGTCGTATCGAAGGTGATGAGCGTACCGAGCTTAAAGCTGCACTAGCAGAGCTTGAAGTACCACAAGGCATGGGTCTAATTGTACGCACCGCTGGTGTAGGCAAAGATCCAGCTGAACTAAAGTGGGACTTAAAAGTACTTCAGCACCACTGGGCGGCAATCAAAGAAGCTGCAGAGAGTGCGCCAGCACCGTTCTTAATCCATCAAGAAAGTAACGTTATCGTTCGCGCGATCCGTGACTACTTACGCCGTGATGTTGGCGAAATCTTGATCGACCACCCGCGTATTTATGAGCAGGCAAAAGAGCACGTATCTCTTGTTCGCCCTGACTTTGTAGAGCGTATTAAGCGTTACGATGCTGAAGTTCCACTGTTTACGCATTACCAGATTGAAACTCAAATCGAGTCTGCATTCCAACGTGAAGTACGTCTACCATCTGGTGGTTCGATTGTTATCGACCCAACAGAGGCTCTAACCTCTATCGATATTAACTCTGCTCGCGCAACTAAAGGCGGCGACATCGAAGAGACAGCACTTAATACTAACTTAGAAGCGGCTGATGAAATTGCACGTCAATTACGTCTACGTGACTTAGGTGGTTTAGTTGTTATCGACTTCATCGATATGACACCAGTACGTCATCAACGTGAAGTTGAAAAGCGTATGCAAGATGCGGTACATCACGATAGAGCACGTGTACAGTTAGGCCGAATTTCACGTTTTGGTTTAATGGAAATGTCACGTCAACGTCTGCGTCCTTCATTAGAAGAGTCTGCAGCGCACCTATGTCCACGCTGTCATGGACAAGGTACTATCCGTGGTACAGAATCTTTAGCGCTATCAATTCTTCGTCTAATGGAAGAAGAAGCAATTAAAGAGAACACATCGCAAATTGAAGCGGTTGTTCCAGTTGATGTTGCAGCGTTCCTATTGAACGAAAAGCGTAAAGCGATCCGTATTACCGAAAAGCGCCATAACGTTGAAGTGTATGTCATTCCAGATCCAAACATGACAACCCCTGATTACCGCGTAGTTCGCCATCGTAAAGATGACGAGATCAGCGAATCTAGCTACAAGCTACTTGAAAAAGAAGAAGCTAAGCTATACGAGCCTCGTAAACTTGAACGAGCTGCGGCGCCTCAACCAGCATTAAAAGGTTTCTCTACACCAAAGAAAATTGAAGTAGAAGAAACTAAGCCTGTGGCAGCACCTAAGAAAGAAGAAGCACCTGGTTTCTTCGCTAAGATTGCCGCTGCTATTAGCTCACTATTTGGCGCTAAAGAAGAGCCAAAGACTGAGCCTAAGAAGCAAGATAAAGACAGCCGTAATCAAGGCCGTAATAATAATCGCCGTAATAGCAATCGTCGTAACGATCCTCGCCGTAACCGTAACGACAATCGCAGCGACAATCGTAATGATGCTGAGCCATCTAAAGATAAGAGAACGAAAAACAGTCGTAATGAAAATTCTGACACGCGTTCAACATCTGAAGAGACAACCAAACGTCAACCTCGTAACGACAAGCCGCGCAAAGAGACGAAAGTTGAAGCTCCAGCTATCGAGCAGCCTAAGCAAGAAGCTGCACGTGAACGTCGCCAGCGTCGTAACATGCGTCGTAAAGTACGTGTAAACAACGAGCAACAAGAAGAAACTAAAGTAGAGGTCGCGTTAACTGAAGCGCCAGTGCAAGCTAAAACATCAAATGATGATAAGCCTGCGCGTCCAAAGCGTCAGCCACGTAAGCCAAAAGCAAAAGTTGAAACTGTTGACACAGCTGAACAAACAGATGCGATAACAAACGTTGAAGCCCCTGTAGCGGTAGAGACTCAGGTTGAAACATCAACAGCTGTCGAAGTTAAAACTGACACACAAGTAGAAGCTGTCGAATCAAAAGTTGAAATGACTGATGAGACTCACTCTGCAGAAGAAAATGGTCGTGAGCCTCGTGAAGGTCAGCGTAGAAGTCGTCGTAGCCCACGTCACTTACGTGCAGCGGGACAGCGTCGTCGTCGTGACGAAGATTCTCAGCATAATGAAGATGGTTCATCTGTTCCTGTTTTCGTTCCTAACGATGTTGAAAACGCAGCAGCAACGACTCAAGCACCGGTTATAGTGGTTGAAGAGACAACAATAGAGCCAATACAAGTTGAAGCTCCTGTGGTTACAGCACCAGTTGCAGCACCTACTGAAGTTAAAGCCCAAGCGCCAGTGGTTACAGCGCCTACTGAAGTTAAAGCTCAAGCACCTGTGGTCACGGCACCAGTTGAAGCGCCTGCTGAAGATAAAGCCCAAGCGCCAGTGGTTACAGCGCCGGTTGAAGCTCCTGTTGAAGTTAAAACTGAAGCGCCAGTAGTTACAGCGCCGGTTGAAGCTCCTGTTGAAGTTAAAACTGAAGCGCCAGTGGTTGAAGCTGCTCCTGAAGTTAAAGCCCAAGCGCCAGTGGTCACAACAGCTGTTGAACCGAAAGCTGAAGCTAAACTAGGCGCGTCAGCCCCTATGGCTAAGCCTGCTGCAATTAAGCCTACCCAGCAAACAGTGGTAGATACGCCAATTGCTGAAAAAGCGCCTGCTGTAGAGGCTACTGTTGAAGTTAAGCCTGTAGCCAAAGCTGCTAGCCGTTTTGGTTCTATGGTAATGTCAGACACAACTAAGCCAACAGTTGAAAGCAGAGAAAATATTGCGACCCCTACAGGACGCCAATATGAAACTATTGACTCTGGTGACACTGCAAAACCAAGAACTGCAAACAGTGCTAATTCAGAAACTGTTCGCACGTAACCTGAGTTAATCAGTTTGCCAAAAAGCCATGCAGCAATGCATGGCTTTTTTATATTCAAGCTGCGGTAATTTTGTTAGTATTCGCGGCCAATACCCCTAACTATTTCAACAACTTTCCAACAGAGGTTAAATGTTCGATCTTATTCGTCACAAAACTGCCAGTCATAGAGCAGATTTATTATCAGGACTCACCGTAGCCTTAGCTTTGGTTCCTGAAGCTGTTGCATTTGCATTCGTCGCTGGTGTTGAGCCAATGGTTGGTTTGTATGCAGCATTTATTATGGGACTTATCACTGCATTGATTGGTGGCCGCCCAGGTATGATCTCTGGCGCCACTGGCGCCATGGCGGTCGTGATGGTTGCGCTTGTTGCTGAACATGGAGTTCAATACTTATTTGCCGCAGTAGTACTTGCAGGCCTTATTCAAGTTTCAGCCGGTATCTTCAAACTCGGTAAATTTATCCGTATCGTTCCCTACCCTGTAATGATAGGTTTTGTGAACGGTTTAGCGATTGTTATCTTCCTTGCTCAGTTAGGTCAATTTCAAACACCCGACGCAAATGGTGTGATGACTTGGTTACCGCAAAACCAACTATTACTCATGTTAGGCCTAGTCGCACTAACCATGGCGATTATCCAGTTCTTACCTAAAATCACGACAGCGATCCCCTCTTCGCTAGCTGCGATTTTGACGGTAACATTGCTCGTTACCTTCTTGAATTTAGATACTCGAACCGTTCTCGACTTCCTTAAATCAATGAGCGGTAATGACAACGCAACGATTGCAGGTAGCTTACCGACCTTCTCTATTCCAGCTGTCGAGTTTACGCTAGAAACCTTATACATCATTTTACCTTACTCACTTATTCTTGCTGCTGTAGGTCTAATCGAATCATTACTAACGCTTACCGTTATTGATGAGATGACAGGCACTCGTGGCCGTGGAAACAAAGAGTGTATTGGTCAAGGTGTCGGTAACATCACGAGTGGCTTCTTTGGTGCCATGGGTGGTTGTGCCATGATTGGCCAATCGATGATCAATATTAACTCTGGCGGCCGTGGGCGCTTATCCGGCATTACTGCAGCAGTGGCTCTACTTGCTTTCATTTTGTTCGGCTCAGCACTTATCGAAATGATCCCGCTAGCAGCCCTCGTCGGTGTGATGTTTATGGTGGTCCTAGGTACATTTGAATGGGCTAGCTTTAAAGTGATGCGCAAAGTACCAAAACATGACGCATTTGTTATTATTCTAGTGACAATTGTCACCGTATTTACCGATTTAGCTTTCGCTGTATTTGTGGGTGTTATCGTGTCTGCACTGGTGTTCGCTTGGGAACATGCTAAACACATTAATGTTGAAGTGAGCGAAGATCAAAATGGCTGGAAAGTCTATAAGCTTAACGGTCCACTCTTCTTTGGCTCAGTGGCAGAATTTTTGGAGTTATTCCACGCTAAAACGGATCCTCAAGATGTGATTGTCGATTTCCAAAACTCGCGCGTGTGCGATCACTCAGCCCTAGATGCTATCGATACGTTAGCAGAGCGATATGTGAGCGCAGGTAAACGTTTACATTTACGTCATTTAAGCAATGACTGTAAAGAATTACTCGCGAAGGCCGGTGATCTCGTTGAAGTCAATCTAATTGAAGATCCACATTATAAAGTTGCTGACGATAAGCTTGACTCATAAGCGCTAGCTATCGACGACGATTAACGAAAAAGACAGGCAATGCCTGTCTTTTTTATTTTCTAACCCGGTATAAGTCACTTAAGCTTGTCTGCAAACAGTGCTTTGACTTTATCCACCTTAGGTTTTATGACCATCTGGCAATATGGCTGCTCACCATGTAATTCAAAGTAATCGTTGTGATAATTTTCAGCAGCGAAAAAGCCTGTGTAAGCGACCACTTGAGTCACAATTGGATTTGGCCATGCAGCAACTCTGGTTAAGTCTTCAATCATATTATTAGCCAGCTCGGCTTGCAGTTCATTATGAATAAAGATCACCGAACGATACTGAGGACCAACATCGTTGCCTTGTTGATTTAAGCTTGTGGGATCATGACTGACCCAAAACACCTCAAGCAAACTTTCAAAACTCACCTCGTTTGGATCAAACTCTATTTGTACAACTTCAGCATGAGCAGTGTTACCGCTACAAACCGCTTTATAGTTAGCATCATGCCCATCGCCTCCAGCGTAACCAGAAGTGACCGTTTTAACGCCTTTAATGGCTGCAAATACCGCCTCAATACACCAGAAACAACCTCCTCCCAACGTAGCAAGTTGTAACTCAGGCTTAGTTATGGGCGAGTTATCGATTGATTTGAACGTCATTGAAACTGAATTAACACAATGCCTGATATTCTTTGGCGTGAGTAACTCCCCCTCAAACACATGCCCTAAATGAGCATCACACTCAGCACAAACGATTTCGACTCGCATTCCATCCGCATCGGTATTACGTTTAACGGCCCCATCTAATTCGTCATCAAAAGCAGGCCAACCACAGTGGGCGTTAAACTTACTCTCAGAGCGATATAAAGGTGCATCACATCTTTTACAGCAATAGGTCCCTTGAGCTGTGTGTTGATTATATTCACCACTAAATGGCCTTTCAGTGCCTTTATCTTCAATTACATGCTTTTCGAACTCTGTTAGTTTTCTCATTTTACACTCTCTAATCCGCTCAACTATCGACTTTCGCTCAATGAATCACTGAGGTTTATGTCCAACTGGCTTTAAACGTTCCCCTCATGCCCGTTATTAGACCCTATACGCGCACAAAGGCTTTCAAGATGACTTTAATTCTAACGTTTATTGAGAGGCTTGCCCCCTAGTCGAGCTATTTTTCTATCCTTAAAGTTTCCATTCAGCGTAAATTGTTACTTGCCGCCTGTGCAGTGCTTATACAGGAAAAGTATTCAACATTTTTTAATTATTATGAACAAAGAGTGTTAAGCCATAACTAACTCAATATTAATCAATTATCCCAGTATAATTCGACACTATTCGTTAGCCTAAACAATCATCAGTGTGATCGACATCACTTAGGTTTGCGTCGACCGTTTACCCTAGTTAAACTCGGATTGGGTTTAATAAAAAAAAGAATCAAGATGACATTAAAAACAATCGATTACCGCGCAAACGACGCGGCAGAACAATTTGTATCTTCACTACGAGAAACCGGGTTTGGGGTATTAACCAACCACCCTATTGATAAAGAATTAGTGGAGAATATTTACCAAGAGTGGCACGCATTTTTTAATACAGAAGAGAAAAAAGCATATCTGTTTAAGCCTGAAACACAAGATGGATTCTTTCCGGCTGAGATCTCCGAAACCGCCAAAGGTCACAGCGTAAAAGATATCAAAGAATATTTTCATATCTACCCTTGGGGGCGGATCCCAGACTCTCTAAAAGAAAATATTCTTAAGTATTACGATAACGCTAATGCGCTAGCCTCTGAGCTATTAGAATGGATAGAACGACATTCTCCTGCCGAAGTGAAACAGAAGTTTTCAATCGCACTACCAAAGATGATTGAAAATAGCCAAAAAACACTGCTGCGAGTACTGCATTACCCACCTATGTCAGGTAATGAGGAACCTGGCGCGATTCGAGCCGCAGCTCATGAAGATATTAATCTAATCACAGTACTACCTGCAGCGAATGAACCCGGCTTACAAGTACAGCTCAAAGATGGTGAATGGGTCGATGTGCCAAGCAACTTTGGCAATTTGATCATTAACATTGGCGACATGCTGCAAGAAGCATCGGGTGGCTACTTTCCATCAACCAGCCATCGAGTGATTAACCCACAGGGCATGGATAAAACAAAATCGCGAATTTCTTTACCGCTATTTTTACATCCCAACCCAGAGGTAAAGCTGTCAGATAAATATACCGCCGACAGTTATTTGATGGAACGTTTACGTGAATTAGGTGTTATTTAGCCGCTTTCGCATTCAATAAGAGCCCAATAAGCGCCTTAGGGCGCTTTTTGTTTGTTAAACTTAAGCGTTACAAGGTAAAATCCTCTTAATTATGTAATTTGATAGTAGAGCGCACACATGGCAATTCAGTGGTATCCAGGACACATGCACAAAGCACGTAAAGAGATCGAAGAGGTTATGCCTCAAGTCGATTTGGTGATAGAAGTGCTTGATGCGAGGATCCCTTACAGTAGTGAAAACCCAATGGTGCAAACGCTGCGTGGTGATAAGCCATGTATCAAACTACTGAATAAATCCGACTTAGCCGATCCAGAGACAACTCAGGCTTGGATTGAATACCTTGAGCAAGAGCAAGGGGTAAGAGCAATGGCAATTACCACATTGCAGGCTGGACAAGTAAAAAAAATCCCCGATTTATGTCGTAAATTTGTACCCGGTCGCGACAAAATCGAAAAAGATATTCGCACCATGATCATGGGGATCCCGAACGTCGGTAAATCTACCATCATCAACACACTTGCTGGCAGAATGATTGCCAAAACAGGTAACGAGCCTGCGGTAACCAAAACCCAGCAACGTATTAACTTACGTAATGGTATTGTACTGTCTGACACACCGGGTATTTTGTGGCCTAAAGTCGATAACGAAAAAAGTAGCTATCGTTTGGCCGTAACTGGCGCGATTAAAGATACCGCGATGGAATATGAAGATGTAGCCATGTTTGCTGCAGAGTATTTTCTTACCGCTTATCCTGAAGCGATTGCAGAACGCTATAAGATCAAGCAGATGCCAGATACTGACATTGAGCTATTAGAGGCAATTGGCCGCAACCGCGGTGCACTGCGTCCAGGTGGAAGAATCGATCTTCACAAAGCCTCAGAAGTGCTACTTCATGATTTCCGTGCAGGCAGAATAGGCCAACTATCACTTGAAACACCTGCAATGGCTGAAATCGAGAAAGCTGAAGTTGCTAAAATGCTCGCAGAGAAAGAAGCGAAAGAAGAAGCAAAACGAGAATTAGAGCGTTTAAAGCGTTCAGGCAAGCGTTTAAGCTAAGTCTTAAAACTAAGAAAACTAAGTTTTTTGCTTATCTCACAACCTAGAAAAAGCGCTGTTTAGCGCTTTTTCTGTTTTTACCATCACACCTGCAAATATATCGCGAAAAAAACTTTAACCCATATTCATCTAATCTGAGCTAAACATAGATTAAGAGCTCAATAAATTTCCTTCTTGAATACGCTTCACCAGTTGCTCGCAGCTATTATCAAGCAGATCAAGGACCAATTCGAAGCCATCACCCGCCCCATAATAGGGATCTGGTACCTCAGTATAAATCACCTCATGAGTAGCGAAATCGCAGAAATCTAAAATGAGGGCAAGCTTAAACTGATGTTGCTGCGGGCATATACGCTTTAAGTCTTGAAGGTTTTGCTCATCTGCCGCTAAGATCAAATCAAAGTCTTCAAAATCATTAACTTCAACCTGTCTTGCTCGCATTCCATCAAAATTCAAACCACGTTTAATTCCCGCAGTAATTGAACGCTCATCCGGATAGTGCCCTTGGTGATAAGCAATCGTGCCCGCAGAATCAACTTTTATATGTAGTCCTGCGGTTGTGGCTTTGTCTCTAAACATCGCCTCTGCCGAAGGAGAACGACAGATGTAGCCCATACATACAAATAGAACAGAGGAAATTAGTTTCATATCAGTACCCAAAATAGTCAGTCGTTAGCAGTCTACGCGCTATAGAGTCATCATAGCCTGCCATAGTTAACCGCGACGAGCATCTAATGGCTTAGCACTAAGATCCCATAAGCAATATGGCTGCATATTGCCAATAAACTCTCGCAATCACCAAACTTTCACTGCCAACAAACTTTCATTGCAACAAATAATCCTTACCAACAAACAATTATTACCAATAAAATATTGATAATAATTCAACGAATCAGCACTACTTCATTGGTTAAGATGGCGGTAGGATAGCGCTAACGTAAATTATTGATTGACCTTGCCACATTAGGATATGAATATGACTCATCCCATTATTACCGATCTTGAAAGTCGTTACACCACAAAACGTTATGATGCATCTAAGCGTATTCCCCAAGTAGATCTTGATGTGATCTATAAAGCAATGAATCTTTCGGCCTCTTCTATCAATTCACAGCCTTGGAAATTTATTGTGATTGAAAGTGATGAAGCCAAGCAACGCATGCATGATTCATTTGCCAACAAGTTTCAATTTAATCAGCCACATATCAAGTCGGCTTCACATATCGTTCTGTTTGCTTACAACCCTCACTATACTCGCGAAGATTATGCAAAGGTTGTCGACAAGGGTATTGCCGATGGCCGTATGGGAGCTGAGGATAGAGAGCAGGCGTTTGGCGCTTATGCTTTCGTAGAACTCAATACGGATGAAGCGGGTAACAATGCTGCTTGGACAAAATCTCAAACTTACTTAGCCCTAGGAAATACATTGCACACCCTTGCTCGCTTAAGAATCGACTCAACCACTATGGAAGGTGTTGATAGTGAATTGATTGGTGAGATCTTTAAAGAGGAGCTTGGCGGCTTTCAGTGTGATGTCGCACTAGCTATGGGCTACCATCATTCAGAAGAAGACTATAATGCAGCGCTGCCAAAATCTCGTTTGGCAATGAAAGATGTTCTGCAAGTTTTATAATACCAATCGATTTTGAGTCATTTAGGCAAGTGAGCTTATGCACTTGTTTGTCTATCTGTACTGTGAAACCAATCTTTGGAGGTTCGGAGCATCTGCCCGAACCTTTCTAAATATTAGTAAAAGCTATTTGCCCTCATAGATGCATGTTTAAAAATAAAGACGCAAACATTAAAGGCTTTAGCCGTAAAAATTAACGTGAAAACATTAACGTAAAAGAGGTGTTCATCCTGACTCACAGGAGTCTCATTCGCTATTATTGAGATTGCCTTTCCCGCAAGAAACTGGCAAATCTTGGCGTGCCTTTTTGGGTTAGCCCAAAATATTTATAAGTCACTTGGCTACCAATCTGAGGTGGATTTCTCCTTTGCTCCAACGTAAAACCAGAACCTAAGTTAAACACTTTTCCCTGAACGTTTTTAACCACTAAAGCCCCAAGCATACCGCTAAATTTCCCTTTACCTGGAGTATGCGCAACGACGAGTGCTTCGGCATCATAAAATGGTTTCAGCTTAACAATGTCTTTACTGCGACCGACTTTATACAAGGCTGTTTTCTTATGTAACATCAAACCTTCACCGTTACCATCAATAATGCTTTGTAACTCACTGTCTAATGTTTGATGAGTGCTTAATGTATATTGCCTTATGACCCCTAAAAATGGACTGATACCTTGTAGTACTTTTCTAGCCCTGTCATATCGTAATTCAAATACATTGGGATCATCCGGTAGATCAAAGACCCAAAAACGTACCTTTGCCCATTCGGCGTCTGCGGCCTTGGTTTTTCTAACGGTTGCAGATACCTGCTCGAACGCGCCCCTTTCAATCCATAACTCTCCGTCTAAGGGAAAATCTGGAAAGCCCTCAACAAACCAAGTCGGCAGATTAATCAATCTTCCTGAACGACTGTACATTGCTTTTCCATCCCAATACCCCCTTACACCGTCCAGTTTCTCACTGACCAGGTAATCGGAAATATTGGCTATTTGTTGGGTGCTTTTAGAAGCTAATTGGATTGACGGTTTATCTGTCATATTTAGTGCAACTTCGGCCGAAGCTGCAACAGGATGGGTTACTATAAATAGGAACGCCGTTATTAGGCTAGCGATAAAAAAGAAAAGTCGTATTACGAACATGGTCACTGCTCCTTGCTGCTATTTTTCAACATTCGATTGCACATCCTGTGCACCATGAGTTAAGCCTAGCTCTCTTTTTGGCTCTATGCCATTGGCACCTGCTGGAACAGTTATTTCTATCTTATCAATGCTTGCCCTACCTCTAAGATCACAGCTAATTTAGCTTTTTAACTCAATCAAAAATGGAACATGTTATAATCCTTCAAAATTTGAACTATCAGCCTTAATATATTGCTATCAAGCAACTATCGCGCATGATAAAGCACTATTTTTATCACGATAATGTATGAACGCGATAATGAATACTGTTATGGATACTATTTTGGAATGCTATGAAACCTGCTAATAATCACGGAATAAAACGCGTTATCAGAGCGACTGGATTTTCAATACAAGGCCTACAGCTTGCTTGGAAACACGAGGCGGCATTTAGACAAGAGTTGCTCTTAGCAGCGATAATGCTACCCATAGCATTATTAGTAGACGTGACAACGGTAGAGCGCGTTTTACTCATCCTAGGTTTATTTTTGGTGTTAATCGTTGAACTTCTGAATTCAGCAATCGAAGCCGTAGTAGACAGAATTAGCGATGAACTCCATCCATTAAGCGGTCGAGCAAAAGATATCGCCTCTGCAGCCGTATTTATGAGCTTAGCTTTCTGCGGCCTAACTTGGGCGTTAATCTTGCTGCCTAAACTCTTTTAAACAACTCATGTCATGAGCGCTTTAACTAACGCCTTCTCATTGTGCCGTTTTAATTGAAGGCGTTAGTTAAAGCTAATCCTGTTATTTTTAGCATCACTCCCCGCGCCCCCTTAAATGACATATTTTAGCTGTCAAAATAAGCGTATAACTGGGCAAAGCTAGACTGTTTACTAAAATCTGCAAGTCTTAAATGTTATCAATATTAATCATAAATGTGTCATTAAGAGTATTGCCTTTCCCTCATCTAAAATCGCTGTAGTACGCAATGTCTAGCCTGTCATGCATGTAAGTAATGACGGTTAACTTGCATTAGATCAAACAAACCATACATTTTTCGAAACAATTTATTCACATCACTATAGATCCTGCTATGCTAGTAGCCGAATAATTAAACATTCGAAAATTAAAACTAATAAGAATAAGAACGACGGAGTCACTTTTAATGCTTAAAAGTTTCATCATTCGCAGTGCTACAACATTGGCCTTGGTCGCGAGCCCAATGACCTATGCAAATAACAATACTGTTATCCGTATCGGTGGCTTTTATGCCAATACGGACTCAACCATAGATGTGAACGATCCTCTCCTTGGTAATGCTTTTAAGCTCGATTTTGAATCGGATTTAAAATTAGAAGAATCTCAATTTCTTCCCTTCTTCGAGTTCTCTCACCACTTTAACGACCGTCATACGCTTTATGCAGATTGGAAACAGCTTCATCGTAATGCATTAGTGCAGTCAGTCGAAAAACCATTTCAGTTTACGTGGGATGACACCACTTACGATATCAAGTCTGGCATTTCGCTAGATAGCACCCTTAATATCGATATCATGCGTATTGGTTATGGTTATGATATCTGGCAAGGTCATAACTATGATGTTGGTGTATCTGTAGGCCTACATGCCATGTTTATCAAAACAGCATTTAAAGGCAACATAGGGATCTGCGATGTTGCCACAGAAACACGCTGCCCAGACACTATCGATATTCCCAAAGTGGTTGACGAAAAACTGACAGCTCCACTGCCTGATATTGGTGTTTTCGGCTCTTACGAGTTCTATCCTGGCTTTAAATTCAGTGGTCATGCGCAATACTTTTATATCAAGCTAGATGATCTTAAGGGCGGTTTAGTTGATGTAAGAATGGGGGTTGAAGCCGCAATCAGTGAAAATTGGCATATGACAGCAGCCTTTAACTACTACGAAGTCAACGTTGAATACACCTCAACCTTTACTGATGCGGGTATTAAGATTGCCGATTACAACATCGAGTATAGCTTTATTGGCCCTATGCTTTCGGTAAGTTACCAGTTTTAAGCCAGGTCATTTTTCACTACAAAAAGCACCTTATTACTACAAAAAAGGCACCTCATCGGGCCCTTTTTGCTTATCACTTGGCATTAAACATACAATCGGCACTGATAGCAGACTGCCATTAATGACCTGTATTCACCCCTTTAATGCTTAGTCACTAATGGGGATAAGTTGACTGCTGATTTTTGTTCGCTGTTTTTATGTACGAGTTAAACGTTTTTCAAGTTTTGTATCAGATCAAAACGTAATAGAATGGCCAAATAAAATGCACAATAGCGTTACTTTACATTGGCATATAATTAACCGCGCCAATAATCTATTGTTAATAAGGGACCATAATGGCTAGTCCACTGCTAAAGGAATCGGCATCTAAGCTAAAAAAAGCCATTCCTTTAATGCTTAAATATCAAATTCCAACGACACCGATAAACTATGCGCTATGGTATGCTTATGTTGGTGAAAAAAATGTCAAACTAAATAAGCATTTAGATCAAGTCGTCAGCCACTACAACACCTGTCCGCCAAGTCAAAGTGAACGCCTTTACCAAGAGTTTCTCTCGGATGCCGTCGAACTTGATGTCGTCGATATGCGCCTTAATCTCGATGCTATGGTCACTGAGCTCTCCCAATCGCTTAAAGACACCAACATTGATGCAAACCATTTCAATAGCAAAATTGATAATAATTACAACAAGCTTAATAAGATCGAAAATGATGGCTTTACCATTGAAGAAGTACTATCGGTCGTTAAACATCTTGTTAAAGATTCAAACGAGATCCGCGAAAGTGCCCAGCATTTCACAGCCCAACTAGCCAAAGCACAATCTGAAATAGATGCTTTGAAACTAAAATTAAAGCAATCTGAACATGAGATGCATTTTGACGCCTTAACCAATGTATTAAACCGACGCGCATTTAATCAAGACCTCAAAGGGATTATCGAACAACACCCCCAAGGATTATGCTTAATCATTGCCGATATTGACCATTTTAAAGTGTTTAACGACACCTATGGCCACCAGCTTGGCGACCAAGTGTTAAAAGCCGTGACAAAACGCCTAAGTGAAGCTTGCCAAGATGGCACTAAACTGTATCGATTTGGCGGTGAAGAGTTTGCTTTAATCGTGCCAAAGAGCCAATTAGGCCGAACACGACAACTGGCCGAATCTATGCGTCGAAGCCTAGAAAAGTTGATTTTGAAAGACAAACGAAAAGGCGACACTATCAATAACATCACCGCCTCTTTTGGTGTCGCTCAATGTCAGTTAAACGATACTGATAGCCTGCTAATAGAGCGCGCAGACAAACAGCTTTATGAAGCTAAGCGCTTAGGCCGAAACCGTGTCATGCCAATCTCAGCCTAAGCTGACCTTAGATGCAATAACATTAGGTTCGATTAACTCACACAGGAATAAGTGCCACGAAGAAAAGTAGCGCAAGCTTTTGTGGTGATAGGTTAAGTGGACTAAATAAAATGGACTAAGTGAAGTGGCGCTAAGGTTACAACAACTCCTAGCGCCAGCCTTACTCACGTACTTTTTATCGTTAACAAGGCTCACTCTAATTAACAGGCTCCGCCTTAACAACAAACCGCAGTGGCCCACCAGCAAACTCAACGCCAAATGGATAACAGGTCACCAAGGTTAATATGCTCTGACCATTATCTTCAATCACACTTAGATCAGATTCGTGAGTCACTTGCGCTGTAGCCACACGATAGATACGGCTCTTACCTGATGCGTTTTGTAACTGGATCAACTGGCCGACTTGAATACCATTAAGTCTTGCAAAGTGCGTATCTCTATGACCAGCAATAACGGTGTTACCCTGACTATTAACGCTCGCCGACGATAACATTTGTGCAGGACCAAAAGCCAAGTTTCGGCCCGATGCCCCCGCTAGTACGTATAGACTGTCATGGTTATTAATATTGTTGTTTTTGCCCGACTCAACAAAATCCTTGCTTAAGTGAGTCGTAACCGGAAAAAAGTCGAGTTTGGCAACTGGATGCGTATCGGCCCATGACCAAGGTTTATGCGGCTTTTGGTCTGCAAGTGTTTTCTGCCAAGCCTGCTGAATAAGAAATTGGGCAAAATGTGCTTTAGCTTGCATATATCCACCTTGTATTACTAAAACGGCTCCCGCGACCAATAACAACCACGGCGCATACCGATGAAATCGTCTAATAAGGCGTTTATCACACCTTGCATCAGCATTAAAATTATTGCCTTGCTCAGTAATACTACTCATAGTCAGATCCACTGGTGTCCGTACGCCTAAACGATAAACGATATAGAGCCGCTAGCAGCAACAGAGTCGAGCCAAAAATCATCAACACAACACTATTTGTTCCGGTTTGCGGAAGCGTATGTGATAGCTTTTGCCATCCGCTTGGCAGATGCTGCATCACCCTCGCCTCCTTTGTTTCAATACTGGCAGGTTTTATTGGCGAGACATCCACTGCGACTAAGCTAGTGTAAGCGCTCATAATATGAAAATTCATCGCTATGGCCTCGATCTGCTTTTCAATCCTCTCTTTATTCGCAGCTTGCTTAGTCAGCTCTAGTGCAGCGATCTGTTTTCTTGCCCATATTAAATCTAAACCTTTGGCTTGCTCCAAGTTATTAACTTGACTGCCAGTATTAAACTCTAAGCGTCGCTGCCAAAATTGCCCCGCTAATTGCCCTTGGATCAGTAAGTCATTACTGACAAAGCTTGGAATTCTTACAGCGACCAAGATAGGCTCGTGAGCATAAAGATCAGGAATACGTACAGGCCAATAGTCAGGGACACTGCCATCGCTAAAACGAAGATCAACATCGGTGACTTGAGGCTGCGCTATTTTCTCCAATAGCGACACCACTTTTTGGTTAACCTCATCAAGTTTGCCAATGTAGGTATAAGTCCCCCTACCGACTTCAGCAGCTCTTTGCATAAAATGGGCATTAGGCGCTGAGCCAATTCCGATAGTAAATAAACGACTTTCAGCTAATTGATCTTTTATCTGCTCAAATAGCACAGACTCATTAGCAACTGCGCCGTCGGTAATAAATAACACCTGACGTAATGACGCCGCGGCGTTTTGCTCATCTCTTTCATGGTCACTATTATTACCAAGACGAGTTAATGCAGCATCGAGCGCTAATGACATTTCAGTGCCGCCATCGGCGTGTAGTGCATTGATATAACCTTGTGCTCGAGCAAGATTGCTAGCCGTTGCTGGCATTGCATACTTAGACCACTGCTCAACAGTTGAGTTGAACTGCAAAATATTGAAGCTATCTTGGGGCTTTAATCCCGCTAACGCATGCTTAAGCGCCGATTTAGCCTGAATGATGGCATCTCCTGACATCGAACCTGATGTATCGATAACCAAGATCAGTTCACGTGAAATCGACGATGACTCAGTTACGCTACCTTGAGGTGGCATTAACATCACCAAAGCATATTTTTCTAACGCCTTTTTTGAGTCAGTTCGTTGGTTGTGACTATGCTGCTCTAGCTCTAACTGTGGCAGTGGCTGTAGTTGTGACTGTGACTGAGGTTGATACTTTGGCTTACTTCTAGAGACTCCCTGATTAAACTGACTATCGCCTTGCACAACTTGTGAGGCTAACGCAGCGTGGGTTTTACCTTGTTGAGAAAAAACTACCGCGGTAGGCTCACGGCCTTGTACGGGCTGCCATGTCAGCACAAAATCACGATTAGCAACTGCATTGTTATCTAAGCTCACTTGCGCTGCAGCATCTTCGACCATTTCGACATTAATAGAATGGTAGGGGCTGTCGATGTTTTCTATTGCCATTGCGGCGTCAAACTTTACGGTTATCGAAACTAAGTTTTGAGCGATGGTTTGTTCCGTGTTTGTTTGCTCTCGGCCCGCTTGCTCTTTAGCATTAGTCCACTTGAATGCAGCGACTTGTTGATGTAACTCACCACGTTGCTTGTCGCTATGCCCACTTTGTTTCGGCGTATATCTTGGCGCTATCGCCATCGGAAAACGTAGACTAAACAAACCATCTTTATAGTCTAAGGTTTCTTGATAAGTGAGCTCCACAATCAACACTTCATTTGGCGCTAAATTTGCCACCTGAGCACTAAAGATATTGGCACGTTTTTGCTCAAGTAAACTGGTTTTTTTACCTTCAGCCTTTGCTTGTTCATATATGGCTTTAGCCTTAGCTTTAGGCTGGATCTGTCCTTCTATCTCCCTATCGCCAATATGTAGCTTAAGCTGGTCAACCGCCGCTTCATTAGGTAAAGGAAATAGATACTGACCATTAACCCACTCTGTCGACGTGTTTTTAAATTCATGGCGTACAGAAACTCGGTTCACCCAGCCTGATATATGCATACTGATGTCGGTTTTCATTGGTAGCGCAATCGCGACCTGCCCTTGTGCGCTTTCAAATATCAAACTACCTTGAGTAATGCTATCTAAAGAAACTGGTTCCGTTGACGCTAATGCCATCGCACTTTGCGGCACGAATACACTAAGTAATAATAACCCCTGCAATAATACCCCTTGCAGTAATCGAGCTTGCAGCGATCCTATCGATGCCCCAATTGCGACTCTCTTTGCCATAAGCGCCTCAAAAATAGAGCCTCCTTGGCGATGACTCTGCTTAGCGATAGGCTCTAAAACATTCGCTAATCCACGCTTTAATATATACGCAGTCATCTGTTACTCCTTTTGACTGTTTACCCCAAAGATGCGATGAGGCAGACTCTGTGGCACCGAAAACCTGTCTAAAACATTCAACTAAACAGGTCACTTTCGGTTAAATTGGCAGTTAAATTTACGGTTACATGACTGGGGGTTAATTAGCCGCTAAAGCGCTGTCTTGATTTTGCAACTTCAATGTCACGCGACGGTCAAAAAAGTCATTCTCAAAGCTTTGCTCTGCCATCAAAGGAGAAGAGTCACCATAGGCTTGGTTATGCAAACGCGCCTCGGTAACGCCTTGCTCTATAAGATAGCTTTTGACTTCTGCTACACGCTGTTCTGACAAGGCTTGGTTATAATCACCATCACCACGGCGGTCAGCGTACCCCGTCAAGTCCAATGTCAATTCAGGTGAGAGTGACATCGCAAAAGCAATATCATTTAGCTGATTTTGAAAGTGAGGCTCAATCGTTGATGAACCCGTTTTAAACTGTACATTCAGTCCCAGTGCCAATTCAGTTAACTTCTGCTCTTGCGCCATTTTTAAACTGGTAAGCTGTTGCTGCGCTTGCTCATACTGATCTGAAAGTTCAACCAATGATTGGTTTTGCTGATTTAGTACAATAAGCTCCAGCTCTTTTTCATCAAGCATGGCTTGCTGTGTTTGCAACGCATCATCATCGCCCACTGATTTACCCACCAAGGTGCCAGTAAATGCGCCGATAATGGCTCCGACGGGCCCACCCACCACAGCCCCAAGCACAATGCCTGAAGTTAACCCGATGAGTTCTTCGTTATTGCTACGCTCGGTGTCTACAACCTGCTGTGCTGATGCTTGAGTTGAAAATACTAACGCGCTAATGACGAGTGTTGAGATAAGTTGTTTTTTCATGTTATTCCCCTTGGGATAGTAATTTTTAAACTAAATTCAAATTGGCTAATAAAGCTTGCCGTTTTAAAGTTGTTAACTGCGCTTTATTCGATAGGGCTATTAAACCCTACCGAAATGGCTTTTAAGGGGAGTAAAAGTGGCGTTTTGAGGTTCAATTGTGGCAACAAAATGGCAATCACGGTTCACGTCTTCAAACAGAGATATTTTCCTGTATAGTCACAATCAATTAGACAGTTAAGGCCCTCATTAAGACGTTATGAAACGAATTGCCATAGTAGAAGATGAAGCTGCAATTAGAGAAAACTACAAAGAGGTTTTGCAGCAACAAGGTTATTGTGTACAAGCTTATGCCAACCGCCCACAAGCTATGTTGGCATTTAACACGCGCCTACCCGATCTTGCCATTATCGATATTGGCCTTGAAAATGAAATCGATGGCGGTTTTACTCTATGCCAATCATTAAGAGCCATGTCGAGTACCTTGCCGATTATTTTCTTGACCGCACGTGACAGTGATTTCGATACCGTATGCGGTCTGCGACTGGGGGCCGACGATTATTTAAGTAAAGATGTCAGTTTCCCACACCTAATAGCCAGATTAGCTGCGCTATTTAGACGCTCAGATCTAAAAAATGCGAGTAACGATGAAAGTCATATCGTTGAACATGGTTTGCTGACAATCGATGTGAATCGCATGCAGGTATTTTGGAACTCAATACAGATTGAGCTTACCGTAACCGAATTTTGGATGGTGCATGCGCTCGCAAAGCGCCCAGGACATGTACGCCAGCGCCAAGAGTTGATGCAAGAGGCCAAAATATTCGTCGATGATTCGACGATTACTTCCCATGTAAAACGGATTAGAAAGAAGTTTATTGCCCAGGACCCTAACTTTGATTGTATCGATACCGTGTATGGCATGGGTTATCGCTGGGATTCCCACAATTAACCTTGAGCATTAGCATTGAGCATTGAGCATTGAGCATCGAAACTTGATGCTAAGCGAACCCTCGCTTGTGGAATGTCGTCCGCTGATAAATTAGTTCATCAATCGAGTCATTTTTGGTCATGGTCAAGTAGTTTTAGGTCATTGCCTGATCATTTAGGTCATAGTCAGGTCATTGTTGATGGCCATCATTTAGGTAGTTGTTACGCCATGTTTAATTTGCCAATAGGGCTGCGAAGTAAAGTCGCAGTATTGTCTTTATTCTTACTCTGCCTGCCGTGGCTAGGTTATCAGTACGTGTGGGAGATGGAGAAATATCTGCGTCACGGCCAAGAAAAAACCTTAGAAGGCACTACTCAGGCACTGGCAACCGCACTGCACGAAAGACCTAAGCTATTTGATAGCCAAGCGAGCTTTTTAACACAGGTTGAAAAAGGGCGCGATCTATACGCTTATCCACTTTCAGGGCCTATTCAACTAGACGGTAAATTGTCAGATTGGAGTAGCTACCGCCATCGTGCACTTAATTACGCGGCTGATTATCAGGTTTATAAACGTGACGAAGGCCAGCCGTTAAACCTCAGCTTTACCCATATGGTGGGTAAATATGCCGGCTACCTGTACGCCTTTTTCGAAGTTCGCGATCCACACGTGATCTACCGTGGAAAAAATAGCCTTAGCATAGACAATAACGATCATATCGCCATCGCGACACTCGCACCGGATGGCAAATTTCGACGCTATATTGTCGCCACCACACAAGATGGTTGGATAAGTGCCTTCGAACTGCCAGAAGATCCCAACCTGTCTACCCCTGTAACGCCTGAAGTTAAAATTCAAGGAAAGTGGACCAAGAGTAAGCAAGGTTACAATGTCGAGCTTAGGATCCCGCTTAATATGGTTGGCAGTAAACTGGGCTTTGCTGTTTATGACGTAAACGATAAAAAAAGCCGCGTATTAGATACCATCGTTGGCACCTCAGCAATTGATGATGTAAGCAAGTTGGGGACCGTACTTGTCCCCTCACCTGAAATCGAAAGTATTATTAAAGGCATGAGCCATAATAGTTCGCGGATCTGGGTGGTCGATAAACATGGTCGCGTTTTAGCAAAATCGGGCGATATTCGTTCAGATAACAGCGTCTGGTCACGGACTAATATCGATAACGATGACAACTCGGGTTGGACGCAGTTTAAACATAAATACTTGCACCCGCTTTACTACAAAATTTTAACCACGCCAGCCAAAGACTTTATTGATTCACTGCAAGACTCAACAGTGTTGCAAGGCAGTCATATCTCTAAAGCCTTAAGCGGCGAGCAAGGTTCCACCTGGCGCTTAACTCCCGACAGCAAAGCGGTTGTGCTCGCTGCTGCTAGTCCTATTTGGATTGATGATAAAGTAATGGGGGTAGTGATTGCCGAAGAAACCACTCATGGTATTCGAACCCTGCGCAACAAAGCATTAGAGAAGCTGTTTAATGTGATTTTAACCATCATGAGTATGGGCACTTTAGCGCTATTTTTCTTTGCTTCAAACATCTCAAGCCGTATTCGAAAACTACGCGATGAAGCTGAGCAAGCGATCGACAGCCAAGGGCGAATAAAAAATGAGATTCAGGGTTCTAAAGTTCGCGACGAGATCGGCGATCTATCACGAAGTTTTGCCAGTATCGTTAGCCGATTGAGCCAATACACTCATTATTTAGAGAATATGTCTTCGCGTTTATCTCACGAACTGCGCACCCCTGTCGCCGTGGTGCGCTCGTCGCTTGAGCATCTTGGTTTACAACAGCTTAGCCCTGATAGCCGCAAATATGTTGACCGGGCACAAGAAGGCGTTAACCGTCTCAATATGATCTTAAACAACATGAGCGAAGCCACTCGTTTAGAAGAGAGCTTATCTCATGCCGAAACGACTATTTTTCCGCTCGAAAAAGTCATCAATGGCTGTATGCAAGGCTATCAAATGACCTATCCCCAACAAGCATTTGAGCTCGATATTACCCAGGACAGTATTGCGATGTTAGGAGTGCCGGAGTATATCGCTCAGCTGATGGATAAACTTATCGCTAACGCCTTAGAGTTTAGTCATCCTGATAGCCCAATTAATGTTGCGCTGACACTCAAGCATAAATATGCCGAGCTGAGCGTCAGTAACCAAGGCCCCGCACTACCGGATAATATGGCCGAGCAGATTTTTGAGTCTATGGTGTCTGTGAGAGCACAAAAAGCGCAAGATAAGCCGCATCTAGGTTTAGGCCTTTATATTGCGAGACTTATTTGCCAATTCCATGACGGTAAAATTAACGCCAGTAATACCCAAGATAAGGCCGGGAATATCAGCGGCGTTAAGATCACGATTAAGCTACCAATAAGCAAAGAAAGTCTTTAAAGCAGTTGTAACTATCCCAATTATGACGACAGAGAAAATAGTGACTGAAAGTTTATACTGAAAATAATGACACTTTATTTTAGCCGTTTAGATGTTAAGATGGCTAAAATGATATCGATATTTAAACTGATGGAATTCGCCCGATGAAAAAAGAAACGCAGATAATCAGTCTAGGCCGAGATAAAAAATGGACCCAAGGGGTGATAAACCCGCCTGTTTACCGCGCATCGACTATGGTGTTCGATACTATGGAAGATATGCGTTTTGCTGCAAAAAATAAGGCTAATGGCGCAATGTTCTATGGCCGTCGTGGTGGCCCTACTCACTTTGCGTTTCAAGCGGCGATTGCAGAACTTGAAGGCGGAGTGGGCACAGCACTATATCCATCAGGAAGCGCCGCCATCAGCAATAGCCTGCTGTCATTTTTAAAAGCGGGCGATCACCTGCTTATGGTCGATAGCGCCTATGAGCCCACTCGTGATCTATGTAATAAGCTGCTTGCCGGTTACGGCATCGAAACCACTTATTACGACCCTATGATTGGTGATGGCATAGAAGCCTTAATACAGCCTAATACTAAGGTGCTGTTCTTAGAATCTCCCGGTTCAATCACCATGGAAATACAAGATGTCCCCACTCTGAGCCGTATCGCCCACCAGCACGATATCGTGGTGATGCTCGATAATACCTGGGCATCACCAATAAACTCGCGCCCTTTTGAGATGGGGGTCGATATTTCGATTCAAGCGGCGACAAAGTATATCGTCGGCCACTCAGATGTGATGATGGGCACTGCTACCGCGAACGACAAACACTGGGAACAGCTACGAGAAAATAGTTACCTTCTAGGCCAATGTACCTCACCAGATGATGTATATCTTGCTAGCCGAGGCCTAAGAACCTTAGGTATTCGCTTAGCCCAGCATGAACAAAATGCATTAAAAGTGGCTAACTGGCTTGCAACCCGCCCTGAAGTGGATCACCTGCGTCACCCCGCTTTTGAGTCATGTCCGGGCCATGAGTTTTTTAAACGCGACTTTAGCGCCTCAAACGGACTGTTTTCGTTTGTATTAAAACAAGGTGATGTTAGGTCTGTTACCGCATTTGTTGAAAATATGCAGCACTTTAAAATGGGCTTTTCTTGGGGCGGTTTTGAAAGCTTAATTTTAGGCGTATTTGGCATCGATAAACTGCGCACTGCAACAAAGTGGGATAGCAGTAAACCACTCATTAGATTGCATATCGGCTTAGAGAACGTCGATGATCTCATTGCCGATCTTGAGGCCGCGTTTGAACGCTATAATCGAGTATTAAACACCTAAGCGAACTCTATTTAGCTTTTAGCAAAACAAGCCGGCCATGTTGTCGGCTTGTTTGCATTTGTCACAGAAAAAGATTCTTTGTTTTAGCTATTAGGTTAAATGCTTTATTATTAACAGCGTAAATGACCAAACCTAGAGAATCTTTTTAATGCAGCGCGCCACCGCCTCAAAAGGCTTTACCCTCATCGAACTTGTTATCGTGATTATTGTGCTTGGCATATTAGCAGTTATCGCTGCGGCTAAATATGTAGACTTTAAGCGTGATGCTGAAATAGCTCGGGTCAAGGCCGTTGCCGCTGCATTGCAGCAATCAGTTACCTTCTCCCACACTAAATGGCAGCTTATCGCAGGAGTTGGTGCGTTGAACGATCTACCTGACTTTGCCGGAGGGGAGCTTGATATGAACAGCTTTGGTTATCCCCTTGGTATTGGTAAAGGTAACCCGATGGGACAACCAAAAAATATCGGCCAAGGTGAGCAAGGCTGTGTTGATTTATGGAATATCCTACAACAAGATCCAGCCAGTGTTTCGTTATCTAGCATAGACAATAGCAGTGACTTTCAAGCCTATCGTCATCAAGCAGCTAGCAATCCCGATGGTCAAACACAGTGCACTTATGTACTGCGCACCCTTGGCGATACCAAGAGCCGCCAACAAGCCGATATAAAAATCCTCTATGACTCAGTCGCTGGTAGTGTTATTGCGCTTATTAACGATTAAGCCCAGCTTTACAAGCTAGCAGCCAATTTATTGCTTTCGCTCAAAGCATAAAGGCGGATATGATCCGCCTTTATAGTGCTTATATGATGCACTTAGATTGTGTACTTAAATTGTGTAGATGGATTGTGTGCTTGTACTGTTTTCGTGTGCTAAGGCTGATTGACTTAACTCACTTATCAAGCACTCTTATCTAGCCCATTTCGCCTCATTGTTCAATAGTGAGTAGTGAAGAGCAAAACTGAGCCGCAAGCAGATCAGTTGTTAATCACTGCTCCACCAGGGACCCACGCTTGTGTGCCATAAAGTGGCACGGTTGAGAGCGCATGCTTGTGGCTACCATTGGTCTCTTTGGTTGAGTAAGACAAATACAGTAATGTTTGGTTCTTTGCATCATAAATACGGCGTACTTTTAGCGATTTAAATAAGATGCTTAATGATTCTTTAAACACCACTTCACCGTTTTTACTCTTATCGATACTGGCAATTTCAGCAGCGGTGATCGGCCCTGTTTGACGACAAGAAATACTCATATCCGATGGGTCCGCCAGGCTTAAATCGGCCTCAATACGGCTAACATGACACGTCACACCAGGGATTTTAGGGTCGTGCCTAGCATCAATAATCACATCTTTGGTGGTAAATAAACCTAAACTCACCTTACCCACATCATCGCCACAACCACTTAGACCAAGTGTTACGGTCAGTGACAGTCCCAAGCTAATTAACAGCCCTTTAGTTAAGCCCTTCATATCCATTTCCTTTAGCGATTGAGTCAATCAATGAGTCATTGTGACTGATGTAATACTATTTGTGTCAATCTAAACGCCAATAGTCAGCGCTAACAGTAAACGAAATAGCGCTGAGTCGCGCTATTTTTCATTGCCCGTTAAGCAAATACCCTTTGTGCCCAGCGAGTCAGTCCAGCCGTTACACTACCAAAGTGATCCCCTACCACAATTGGGATCTCAGGGAATAAGCCCGAAATGCGTTGGTAAATAGCCGGGCTTCTCGCGGTGCCGCCAGTCACATAAATACGGTCTGGCATCACCCCTGATTGCTCAAGTGCTTCCCGCATCAAGGCTTCGACCTTTGATAACGGTATCGTTATCGCAGTTTCAAAATCAGCTTCACTCACCCTAGCATGTAATCCGTTAGCAATATATTCAAGTGGCGTATCGACGCTATCGCTGCTTGATAACGCTATCTTACTTTGTTCGGCGCTGCGTACTAATTTATAACCTAATTGGTCTTTTTGAACTTTTAGCAGACGCTGAATAAGCTGTGGGTTTTGGGCCTCTTTAATCAAGTCTTCGATTAGCTTTTTAGAGGCCAAAGCACTAAAGTCTCGCTGCGCACTGATATCATTTACTGCCACTGCATTCCAAAAAGGTTTACTTGGCACTGGCAGCTTATTTACCATTAAGCTTCCAAGCCCTAAATGCGGCATAAATGACGCCATAGAAAGCGCAATATCTAAATCATTACCACCAATACGCTGGCCACTATGACCTAAAAAATCTGCGCTACGGTCACGGTTATCAATATGATTAGGTCCCATTTTCACCATAGAGCAATCAGTCGTACCGCCACCAACGTCAACCACCAGCACGGTTAAGTTTTCATCAAGTGACGCTTCATAATCCATCCCTGCCGCTAGTGGCTCAAACAGAAAATCAACGTCGATAAATCCTGCGCGTTTTGCCGCTAACGATAATATCGCTTCAGCCTGTTGATTACTCTGCTCGCCACCTATCCCCTGAAAGTTAACAGGACGACCAATCACAGCATGAGTAATGACTTTCGTACCTAAATTCTTTTCCGCTTGAGTTTTAATATGCATCATCATCAAGGTGACGATATCTTCAAACAGCGCAATTTGGCTCTCTCTTAGTCCTGTTGCGCCAAGAAATGATTTAGGCGAACGCACATAAAAGCCTTCATCAGGCATATCTAAATAAGCGTCGATCGCTTGCTCACCGACAAACACCGCTTGTTCGTTAGGCAACAGATCCAACTCTCGACGGGCAGCTGCGGCGCGGCTTAATTGCGCCGAACGTAAACGAGTATACTCAGCCTGTTCTGCTTGAGGTAATTGCTTTAACACTGCCTCAGCAATGAGTTCCCTATCCATCGCGTAAAGCGTTGAGCTCAAATACTTAGAGTCACCAGATAAGGGTACCAAACGCACATCACCGTCTTCAATAACACCAATCGCACAGTTAGCACTACCGTAGTCAAAACCTACAAACATTCCCTTATCCTTTAAAGCGTAAAAAAGCCGTGCAAAATAGCACAGTCAGGCTCAGGGAAAAAGTGTCTTTGATAAATAAAAAAAGCAGCCAAAGGCTGCCTGTTAATATGTCTGTAAATTTAGCTCATCTTTAAGCTAGCAGGCTTAATTTTAAACCCTATGCGCTCTTTTCATTTTGTGCTTTTTTAAGCCGCTCTTTGTGAGTTCGACGACGTTCAATCACCTGACTGACATCACTACCAATATGTGCTTCACCGCGCTGCTTAGATAGCTGCACTTGGCGCTCTCGTTCCATAAATCGCTGACGCTGCTTATCACTGACCTTATCGATACAATGCAAGCAGCTTACTCCTTGAACAAAACTATCCAAAGCCATCTCTTCAGAAGTGATAGGCATACGACAAGCATTACATTGATCGTATTGTCCTTTTTCAAGGCTATGGTTTACCGCTACGCGGTTATCAAATACAAAACACTCACCTTGCCATAAGCTTTCTTCTTGCTTGACCTCTTCAAGGTATTTTAAGATCCCGCCTTCAAGATGATAGACCTCATCAAAGCCCTGCTCTTTTAAGTACGCGGTCGATTTTTCGCAGCGAATGCCTCCAGTACAAAACATAGCCACCTTCTTGTGCTTTACTGGATCGAGGTTTTGCTTCACGTACTCAGGGAATTCACTAAAAGTTTCTGTTTTGGGATCGACGGCATTTTTAAAGGTGCCAATCTGAACTTCGTAATCATTGCGGGTATCGACAAGCAAGACGTCAGGATCTGAAATCAACTGGTTCCAGTCTTTTGGTTTAACATAGGTGCCGACTACTTTATTAGGATCAACGCCTTCTACGCCCATGGTAACGATCTCTTTCTTAAGTTTTACTTTAGTGCGGTAAAATGGCATCACTGGGTCAAAAGAGAGTTTATAAACAATATTGTCTAAACCTGGCTGGCTCGCTAACCAAGCCAATAAATTATCGATAGCGGTTTGTGATCCCGCAACCGTGCCATTAATCCCTTCTTGTGCTAACAGTAATGTGCCTTTAATTTCCGACTCTTCCATCACCTTCAATAACGGGCTTTGTAACTTCTCAAACTCAGCCAAGGTCACAAACTTATACAGGGCACAAACAACTACTTTTGACATATTCATCCTTTTACTGCTAGCTGAAGCTTAACCTTCAGTGCATCTATTATCGGCAGCAAAACATGAGCCACCACGCAAAATTATCCGCGAATTCTACACGGATCACACCAGCACAAACAGGGATAAAAAGTAGGGTTACTTAGCTTGAGTGAAAAATGGAATGAAGGGTTGAATGAAGGTAAGTTATGCTTAACTTACCGGAAAACAAACAAATAAAGCCCTATTCATTAGCATTATAATTAATATTAATGATTGTTATTTAACAAATAAGCGTTGAAAATAGCGGCATAGCACAATTATTTAAGACCAAAATATGCCTCTGCCCACACTCTACTCCTTCAGACGCTGCCCTTACGCGATGCGCGCCAGACTCGGCATTTTCTTATCAGGCCAACATGTTAGTCTCAGAGAAATAGTGCTAAAACATAAACCAGAGCCTATGTTAGCAGCCTCCCCCAAAGGCACTGTGCCAGTGCTGATCCTACAAGACGGTGCTGTGATTGAAGAGAGCCTAGAGATCATGTGCTGGGCACTGATGAAGAATGATCCGCACAATTTATTGCAGCGCAATGATCCGCAAAAACAAGAAATCGCTAAAGCGCTGATCCATAGTAATGACCACAGTTTTAAACCTTGGCTAGATAAATACAAGTATGCCGATAGGCACCCAGAGCACAGCAAGCAATATTATCGACAGCAAGGCGAGCAGTATATCGCGCAGCTTGAAAGTATCTTGTCAAAGCATCCGCAACTTATGGGTAATCAAGTGTCAATTGCCGATTACGCTATTTTCCCGTTTATTCGCCAATTCGCTAGCGTAGATAAAAGCTGGTTTGATAATAGCGATTACCTGAATGTGCAGCGCTGGCTAAAGGCCCAGATAGAAAGTGATGAATTTAGTGCGGTTATGGGTAAATACCCAACTTGGCTTGACTGTGGTGAGAGCTTTGCGTTCGGCTAGAACATATTACTAGTAAGTAGATATGTAGCTAACTAACAAATATAAGTAACAAATATAAGTTTAAGTAAATACAGCTCGTTTTAGAACACAAGCGGCTCGTCGCAAGAAACACCTAACCCACAAAGAAAGGCAATAGCCTTACCATTGGTAATCTTGATCTTTACCTAGGTGATCTTCTTCAAAGCGGCGCGTTTCGTGGTGTGATTAGCATTTTTGATACAAAGCAAGGGGCAATTTGATTTTGAACAGAGGTGGCTAAAACGTTAAGGATGGCTCCAAGTTTAACTCTTCGTCAACCGATCATTTATAGACTAAATGATCGGTATGACTAACGAAGAGCTGCTTTATTCAATTAAGCAACTAATTAGTTAGCAGTTACTTAATATAAAGTTCACTGTCTACAGCCTGCTCTGCAGTTGGCTGTGGGACGATTTCGAACTTCTCATCAAAATCAACTTGAGCGGATTTTAGCTTGGTGAGTACTGATTGGTCACCAATAAATTCAGCTTTACCTGATTTTAGTAAATCATTAATGCTTACTGCGCCCATCAGTATTTTTGCCACATCTTGGCGAGTAATACGTAATGTTGCATCCGCCCTTGGCTTCTCCACATTTGATAATTCACTGGCATATTTTGACCATTCAAAATTATTAAAATTACCATTTGCCATTTCAGTAACGTAGAACTCTTTTGTATCTGTCACATCAATATTAAACGTAAACGGCGTATGTTGCGCCACTGTGGAATCTACTTTTACAGCAATAAAATCGAGTAGGTTATCAATCCCCATATTGGACAACACATCATTACTGGCCGCTTTTATTGAACCTGGCTGAATGCCAACTCTGGTTTCTTGTGCACCCGTTAGGTAAACATTTCGCCAGCCAGCACTTTCAGCTTGATAGCCTAACTGCTCATATGTGTCGGCGAGTAAACTACGTGCAGAACGATTGTCAGGACAGACATTCACAACTTTGTCCATGGCAGTCGCAACAAAACGATATTCTCCTTTAACAAAGTCCGCTTTTGCTTTTTCTGTTACGACATCACACCCACCCATATATTCAACAAATTTAAGTGCCTCAGCATCTACGGGTAAAGGGTTTAAATTGGATGGATTCATATCAAAATAGCCAAGGTACATATTATATACTGCACGGGCATTGTGACTGTAACTACCATGGTAACCGTTGGTATGCCAAGACTGCTGAATAGATTCAGGCATAACTTGGTAAATAGCATCACCAAGATCTTGCATAACCATACCATTATTAGCTAAACGTAATGTTTGGTTATGTGTGAAACCATAAGCATCACGTTGCATTTTTAAATATTCATTTATATTATCTTTGTCCCAAATAGGTGCAGAGTGAGAGCCAAACAAATGCTCTGCCTCATGGCCCCACAATTGTATCATCTCATTGATTTTCTTAGACCATTTAAGTGAATCACGAACCTTGGCACCACGTAATGTATAAATATTATGCATACCTTGATAAGTTAATTCGCCTGTCCAAATAGACTTCAAAGAAGGGATAAATGTCACCATTTCAGATGCGGCCTCAGTACCAGAAGCATCTAAAAAGTGCATTTCAACACCATCAATTGAATGCACCTCATACTCACTGTCCCAGTTCATTTCTTTATCGGGAAGTACATAAGACAACTCACCGTTAGCGACCCCTTTTGCAAGTGCAGCATCGACAATACCATGAGCATTGCGTCCTAGTGAGTTACCGTATTGATAGGTGACTCGTCTTGACATGGCGTTGCCTGCTAATACGTTCTCATCAACGATTTCTTTAGTAATATTTCGAGAACCATAAACTTTAACATCAGGGTTGTGCTCCAATACTGCGCGTGAACCACCAAAGTGATCACCGTGAGAATGTGAGTAAAGCATGGCAACGACCTTTAAATCTCCCCCCTCAGGGACTTCGGATAAGAAAAAGTTAAGTGCCGCAGCCATTGACTCTTTAGTCGTTAAGACGTCATAAACAATCCAGCCCGTTTTACCGCGAATAAATGTAGCAGATGCTAAATCAACACCTCGCACCTGATAAACTTGCCCCGGAACCACTTCGTACAAACCATTTGCAGCCTGATTAGCAACAGCTTGACGCCAAAGTGATGGGTTAACACTGTCAGGATATGCTTTGGCCGCTTTAGGGGTAACATCAATAAAAGTGCTGAACTTGTTGCGTATCACTTCACCGGTCGCAGTATCAAGTACCGCAATCAAGCCACGATTATTATCTTCAAATACCTTGGTATCTGCATAATTTAATGTTTTTGCCACCTGCTTATTAGCTTCTATGGTAGCAAGTGTGGCAGGCTTACCATCCATGTCTCTTAACTGTGCTGGGGTAAAATGCTCTAATTCACATTGGTGTCCATCTTCATGTTGGTGAGAATGACTCGTTGCATTCGCAGTTAATACATTAGACAAACTAGCAATGACTGCTACTGCGATGATTGATTTGTTCATAAATGACCTTTTTATTAGTTAATAATAAACGCTAGGGTGCTTAAGAAGTAGTTCAATGAAGCAACACAATTAACGGGACTAATTGCGTCATAAAGGCGAACTTCATTACCCAATTAATGGATCCATGATAATCAGGAAGAATAGTTAAAAACATGAGTTCACAATTGTATTACTCATAAGCCATACTTATATCTAAAAAATGACTCACAAGCATGCCACAATACACAATAAGTGTTAATAACAGGTTAACTAAATATTAAATAAATACTAAGTGGACAGTAATTCATGGATTTAAACTTACTAGGCACCTTTACTAAGGTTTACAAACACCTTTCTTACACCAAAGCAGCTAACGAGTTAAATATAAGCCAAGCAGCGGTATCTCAGCGCATAAAGCATTTAGAACAAAACTTAAATACAGTTTTGTTTATTCGCAAAGGACGCTCAATTGAAGCCACTGCACACGCTAACTACATGATGACAAAGCTAGAACCAGCGGAACACTTAGTTCGTGAAGCCCTATATGAAATAGGCCATAAAATCTATGTACAAGAGCAGTTTGCTTTTGATTTAGTTGGTTCGAATATTAATATTCTTGCCTCCCCAGATAGCCAATCACAACTGCTTGATGATTTACGAAGGCGTAAAGTCGATTTAGTGGTGGATCTGGTGACAACCAATGATGCTAGTATTATCAGCGAGTTTTTGTATGAAGAACCCATGTTAATTGCCGTAGCCAAGGGCCACCCGCGAATCAAAGCTGACATGACAGTGGATGAATACTATGCTGAGCAACATGTCGCAATTAAAGCTCGCCGCCAAGATATTGATACCTTTACCTTGCTTGCCGATAACCCTAAACCTAGAAATATCGTATTTACAGCCAGTACAATGATGACCCAACTCACTTATGTTGCAAATAGCCAAGCGCTAGGCCTGACTACCACAAGAATCGCCAAATACGCTGCGCCTTTAGGGTTAGACTTTTTTCCTTGCCCAGTAAAGTTATCCAAAGCAAAATTTGAATTGCTTTACCACCGAGTAAACATCAATAACAAAGCTCACCAAGAGTTACGCCGACAAGTAAAAAAAGTCATCATGGATAAGAATTAAACACTATAGCCAGTCATAATGGAGCAATAACATAGCGAGCTTTATCGACGAAATCGATGTTCAGAGTGGCTGCTCATCAGGCTTTTTCGGAGGAGATATTGATTCTGACTGCTGACGTTGCTGCACCTGTTGAAAGAAGAAATGAATGCCATTGAGCTGCAATTTAAGTGACAAGTTAGAGTCGTTTTTCCAGGTTCAGGCGGCGAAAACAATCTTCAATTTGAGCATTCGCTCTCGCTAAATCGAGAACTTAGATAAACGAAAATAGAATCGAGTAATCATGTAAATCGAAGTTAGTTTAAAAGTGCTATTGTTCTTGCGCATACTGATTTAAAAACTACAGGGCTACATTAAGAGCGACATAGGTGCTATATACCAACGATACAAAACTCTATACCCATGTGGTCGGCATTCGCTTTAGCCACACTTCGAGCCTAATGGATAGATAGAAGCTTAACTTGCCCCTGTGCACAGAAAAAATCGATAGTTGATTGTTGGTGAGGCGAGTGCCTTGGGACATCATACTTTCGGAAAAATACTTTGAGGAAAGTACTTTCGAAAAAAGTGATTCCAGCACTACATCTGCTGATCGACCCGAACATAGCCTTGCAAGTAAACGACTCTCACATCATCGTTCACACTGAATATCATTCCTGGATCTAAGTCTTGGATCACCATGACCTGCTCGCCAGACTCTAAAGTAATCATCATCTCTACTAAGCGTAATTCTTCATAGTAAGAGCTATCTCCGTAGCGATTACCAACTCCAGCACCCAGTAATGCGCCCAGAACCGTGGCAACATCTTGGCCAGAGCCGCCACCAAACTGATGACCTATCACCCCACCTATCAACGCGCCGCCAAATGTCTTCCAACCGGTGTTTCTATCTTCAACCAGCTGCTTTTGCGTAATATTACGCACAGAAACCACTTGTCCAAACTCCACCTTTTCAACTGGAACCGCTTGATTGCGATCATATGGTGCGGCAATTGCGGTCTGCATACCAAAAATTAAACAGATAACCGTGAAAACAATAAGATGAGGTTTCAACATAGGACTTTTTCCGCTAACTTTAAGGGTAAGTATATTTATTAATCTTACTCAATTGTGAACTCACTGTCCTATTTAAATCATGATCAACAAGGTTTTCCGCCGCCCGAGCAAGCATTAAGCGATCCTAATGGCTTATTAGCGGTTGGTGGTGACTTACACCCAGAACGTTTACTAACCGCTTATTATAACGGGATTTTTCCTTGGTTTAATCTAGATGATCCTATTCTATGGTGGTCGCCAGATCCCCGTGCGGTATTTGTACCTGGCAATATGAAAATTAGCCGTAGCCTAGTCAAGTACCTTAAAAAACAACAGTGGACCTATACCATAAACCATCACTTTGAGGCGGTTACCGCTGGTTGTGCTGAGCCCAGAGCAGGACAAGATGGCACCTGGATTTCAACTGAAATCCAACAAGCCTATCTGTCTTTACATCAACAAGGTCATGCCCATTCTCTGGAAGTTTGGCAAGATAAACAGCTTATTGGTGGGCTTTATGGCTTGGCTATTGGGCAAGTATTTTGCGGCGAGTCGATGTTTCATCGTGCAACGAATGCCTCTAAAGCTGCTATGATCGTATTACAGCAGCATTTACAGCGCTGCGGTTTTAAACTAATCGATGCACAGGTGGTAAACCCTCATCTAGATAGCCTTGGTGCGAAGTCGATTAGGCGCGATGATTTTCTTAGGCTATTAACCCACTTAAGAGATGGCGAAGTGAGCATTGATAGCTGGAGTAAGGCCGAGGTATCTATTGAACTCTAAATCTAGACCCGTCACGGTGGGCAGAACAAAGCCCTTTGCTTGTAGCTACTTAGACAATCAGCAAGAGCAATTAATGGTATTGCAAGAAGATGTTATTGACGCTAACTTATTCGAGCAACTGTTGGCGCTTGGTTTTCGTCGTAGCGGCAGCATGATCTATAAACCCCAATGCCCTCAATGTAGTGCCTGTTTACCCATTAGATTGCCCATTAATGAGTTTACAATTTCTAAAAGACAAAAGAGAACATTAAAAAATAACCAAGATTTAAGCTGGAAGATTGTTAACCATAAAACTAAGCAGCAATATCAATTGTACGAACGCTACGTTAATACTCGCCATCACGACGGCCCAATGTTTCCAGCGACCCCAGAGCAATACGATAGTTTTGCCACCGCGACTTGGATGCAACCGTTATTTATCGAGCTAAGGCAAGGCGATGAATTAATCGGCGTAGCCGTGACCGACGTGCTGCCACACAGTTTATCTGCCATATATAGCTACTTTGCTCCCGAGCACCATAAACGTTCATTAGGAAGTCTACTTATTTTGCTGCAAACTGAAATTGCAAAAATGATGAAAAAGCAGTTTCTATATCTAGGCTATCAAATTGATGAATCGAGAAAAATGAACTACAAACGCGATTACAGACCACACCAGATCTTAACTCATTCTGGATGGGTTACCGAGATAACAATCAAAAACCAGTGAATTAAACCATAACGAAGCTACAGATAGCGTATATACTCAACCATTGCTTTACAGTTGGGTTAATTTGCGGCATGATATGCCCGTTTTATTATTTGAAGGCTAACAGGATAACTGATTAATGGCGAAAGAAGACAACATTGAAATGCAAGGCACAATCCTTGAAACCTTGCCAAATACAATGTTTCGTGTAGAACTTGAAAATGGTCATGTCGTAACGGCACACATTTCAGGAAAAATGCGTAAAAACTACATCCGTATTCTTACGGGTGACAAGGTAACGGTTCAGTTAACACCTTACGATTTGAGCAAAGGACGCATCGTCTTCCGTGCACGCTAAGTTATTAGCCTATGTAACGTAAATTATAAAAAAGCCGGCTCGCGCCGGCTTTTTGTTGTCTTCTATTTCTGTGTTCGATTTTTTGTGTCGTTTTTAGTATCAATAGTTGGATCTGAACTACAGCTATAATCCCCCCCTATCATCATAATGACTCGATACACTGCATTGATTGATGGTGCAATGAACCTGTTCATTATGCTCGTGCATGGAGCCAGTAAACGGGTTACTGACTCATACAAGGTACATTCAATACCCTAGCTTATACTGATTGGTATAAACCAAGGTTAGTGCGTCACTTTCTCTAACGATTCAGTGGTGATAACTATCTCATCTCCCTTAGTGTCAACCCGAGCAATACCGCCCTTCTCAAGTTCACCAAATAAGATTTCATCGGCTAATGGTCGCTTAATCAGTTCAGTCACGACTCTGGCCATTGGACGCGCGCCCATGGACTTGTCATAGCCTTTCTCAGCCAGTAATGTTCGAGCTTCATCACTCACTTCGAGTGTCACTGACTTATCATCGAGCTGCGCTTGCAATTCAACTAAGAACTTATCAACCACTTTCGCAATCACCGTCATATCTAAGTGGTTAAACCAGATAATTGAATCTAAACGGTTACGGAATTCAGGTGAAAACACCTTATTGATTTCCGATAACGCATCCTGAGTATGATCCTGCTGCTTAAAGCCTATAGACTTACGGATGGTTTCTTGTACACCCGCATTGGTGGTCATCACTAGGGTGACGTGTCTAAAATCAGCCTTGCGACCATTATTGTCAGTCAAGGTACCGTGATCCATTACCTGCAATAGTAAGTTGTAAACATCTGGGTGAGCTTTTTCAATCTCATCGAGAAGCACTACGCAGTGCGGGTTTTTAATCACAGCATCAGTGAGTAATCCACCTTGGTCATAACCAACATAACCTGGCGGCGCACCAATTAGACGCGATACCGTATGACTTTCCATGTATTCAGACATATCGAAACGAACGAGATTAAGGCTTAAGCACTTGGCTAACTGGCTGGTCACCTCGGTCTTACCCACACCAGTAGGGCCTGCAAACAAAAAGCTACCCACTGGTTTGTTTTCGCCACTGAGTCCACTTCGAGACAAGCGAATCGCAGAGCTAAGCCCTTCAATCGCCATATCTTGACCAAACACGACCATCTTAAGGTTACGCTCAAGGTTTTTAAGCATATCCTTGTCAGAGCTCGATACGGACTTCTCAGGGATCCGCGCCATCTTCGCGATAATCGATTCAATTTCTGACTGACCAATGGTCTTTTTACGTTTGCTCGCTGGCTGCATCGCCATACGCGCCCCCGCTTCATCAATCACGTCAATGGCCTTATCAGGTAGATGTCTATCATTGATGTGCTTGTCGGACAATTTCGCCGCCACACTCAGCGCAGCCATGGTGTAACGCACATTATGGTGCTCTTCGTACTTTGACTTAAGACCTTGTAAAATCTTGGTGGTCTCAGCAACCGAGGGCTCGTTAATATCCACTTTTTGGAATCGACGGGCTAAGGCACGATCTTTTTCAAAAATACTTTGATACTCTTGGAACGTTGTTGAGCCCATGCAACGTAACTTGCCGCCAGATAACAACGGCTTTAGCAAATTAGAGGCATCCATGACGCCGCCTGACGCGGAGCCTGCACCAATAATGGTGTGGATCTCATCGATAAACAATATCGCATGTTCGTCATTTGCCAGCTCTTTTAGCAAACCTTTAAAGCGTTTTTCAAAGTCGCCGCGGTATTTTGTACCCGCGAGCAGCGCACCTAAGTCGAGCGAATAGACAGTGGCCTGACTCATCACTTCAGGTACTTCTTGCTTGACGATACGATAAGCTAAGCCTTCGGCTATTGCCGTTTTACCCACCCCCGCTTCACCGACAAGCAATGGGTTATTCTTACGGCGACGGCAAAGAATTTGAATCGAACGCTCAATCTCTTCTGTGCGGCCAATAAGTGGGTCTATACTGCCGCTCTTGGCTAATTCATTTAGGTTAGCGGTAAACTGTGACAAGATACTGCGCTCTTCTTCTGCCTCAGTTTGCTCCTCGCTCCTATTAGGTTCAGAGTCGGTATCGATATCGTTTTTTGAAAAACCATGAGAAATAAAATTAACAACATCTAAACGTGTCACATCGCCTGTGCGCAGCAGGTAAACAGCTTGAGATTCTTGCTCACTAAAAATGGCAACTAAGACGTTGGCACCATTGACTTCATTGCGCCCTGAAGACTGCACATGAAACACCGCTCTTTGTAAAACACGTTGAAAACCAAGCGTTGGTTGAGTTTCTTTTTCGTCTTCTGGATCGGAAATAATCGGAGTCGTTTGTTGAATGAAGCTAGCCACTTCATCCCTGAGTTTTTCTAAATTTGCTCCGCAAGCAACTAACGCCTCTTGTGCGGCAGGATTATCGATTAACGCCAACAATAGATGCTCTACCGTCATGTATTCATGACGTGCATCTCTGGCTTGTTGAAAAGCCAGGTTTAAGGTGACTTCAAGATCTTTATTTAACATAAGCACCCCCTAAAAAAATTAACAACAGAGCGAACCCAATTAGGCTTCCTCTAATGAACACAGTAACGGATGTTGGTTTTGTCTTGCAAATTGATTTACTTGCGCAACCTTAGTTTCTGCAATTCCAAAGGGGTAAATTCCACAGATCCCTTTGCCTTTATGATGAATTGCCAGCATGATTTCCGTTGCTTGCTGCTCATCTTTCTTAAAAAACAGTTGTAAAATCTCAATGACAAAGTCCATCGGTGTGTAATCATCATTGTTTAAAACAACTTTATACATAGAAGGCTGTTTAAATTCGGCTTCAACACTCTCTTCTACATGTTCAATGTTTTCTGTTCTACTCATATCCCAATATTAGCCTCTAGTCTTGGCTTGTACCAATCGATTATGTAACTCAGTCTGTTTGTTGAACAAATTCTATCAAATTATACTCAGGTACGACTTGTTAAAAAATGTTATCTTTTTGTTAACTTTATCTTGACAACCACTTATCCAGCTTTCATTCTGTTCATTAAGCGAGGAGTTTCCCCGCTGATAAGTTTTACTATCTTACTGGGAAGTGAACAACAGAAGGAAGTGGAAGTATGGCAAGCGGAACTGTTAAATGGTTCAACAACGCCAAAGGATTCGGGTTTATATGCCCTGATGCTGGCGGTGAAGATGTTTTTGCACACTATTCTACCATTGAAATGGAAGGCTATCGAACTCTAAAAGCAGGCCAACCAGTCAGTTTTGAAGTAGAAGCAGGTCCAAAAGGTATGCACGCGTCAGCAATATCGCCAACGAACTAATACCTATCTAGGTAAGCATCTAGATAAGCAAGTATTCAGATACTTATTTAGCTTGGTATTAAGTTGGAGAGAAACAAAAAAGCAGAGTAGTTAGCTACTCTGCTTTTTTATTGCCTAAACTTTCTCAATAGCCGTTAGTCAATAACCGTCTCTCAATAAACAGTTCTCAAATAAAAAGGCCTGCATGAATGCAGGCCTTTGTGTTTAAGCATTGATCAAGCGCTTTAGCCAACAATGCTATTGAGCGTTGCGCTAGGTCGCATTGCTGTTTCAGCTTTAGCCGCGTCTAAACGGTAGTAACCGCCTAAATCAACTGCCGGACCTTGAACACTGTTGAGTTCGCTAACAATCTTTGCTTCATTGTTAGTTAACGACTCTGCCAAAGCACTAAATTCAGCTTGTAACTGAGGATCTGCAGTTTGTGCAGCAAGAGCCTGCGCCCAGTACATTGCTAAGTAGAAATGGCTACCTCGGTTATCAAGCTCACCCACACGGCGAGATGGCGACTTATTGCAATCTAAGAATTGACCGATTGCAATATCTAGCGTATCTGCCAGCACTTGTGCTTTGCAATTATCCGTAGTTTGGCTTAGGTGCTCTAGCGACGCGGCTAGTGCAAGGAACTCGCCTAATGAGTCCCAGCGCAGGTGACCTTCTTTCTCAACCTGCTGGACGTGCTTAGGTGCACTACCGCCCGCGCCAGTCTCAAATAATCCACCACCATTCATGAGTGGCACGATTGAAAGCATTTTCGCGCTTGTTCCTAGCTCAAGAATAGGGAAAAGGTCAGTCAGATAATCACGTAATACGTTACCCGTTACCGAGATCGTATCTTTACCCGCTTTCACGCGGTCCAGTGTGAAACGAGTCGCTTCAACCGGTGACATAATGTGAAGCTCAAGGCCATTTGTATCGAGATCTTGTAGGTAAAGCTCCACTTTCTTGATGATTTCAGCATCATGAGCGCGGGCAGCATCCAACCAAAATACCGCTGGCGTTGCAGATAAACGTGAACGATTAACGGCAAGTTTTACCCAATCACGGATGGGTGCGTCTTTCACCTGACACATTCTGAAAATATCGCCCGCTTCAACATCGTGTGACATTAACACCTTGCCGTTTTGGTCAACGATGTTAACCGTGCCTGCAGCTGCAATTTCAAATGTCTTATCGTGGCTACCGTACTCTTCCGCTTTTTGTGCCATAAGGCCAACGTTTGGCACGCTGCCCATAGTGCTTGGATTGAACGCACCATTATTAATACAAAAATCGATAGTTTCTTGATAAACACCGGCATAACAACGATCTGGGATCATTGCTTTCATGTCTTTTAGTTGGCCATCTGGCCCCCACATTTGACCAGACGTACGAATAGCCGCAGGCATTGACGCATCAATAATCACATCACTTGGTACATGTAGGTTGGTGATCCCTCTGTCTGAATCGACCATGGCGAGCTCAGCACGATGGCTATAAACTTCTGCAAGATCAGCTTCGATTGCCGCTTTTTGATCGCTTGGTAATGTGGCTATTTTGGCGTAGACATCGCCCAAACCATTATTAACATCGACACCCAACTCTTCAAATAACTCACCGTGTTTGGCGAAAACGTCTTTGTAATAAACTTTAACCGCGTGGCCAAATAGAATGGGATCAGACACTTTCATCATCGTCGCTTTTAAGTGCAAGGACAATAAAACATCCTGCTCTTTAGCGAGATTGGTTTCGCGTTCATAAAAATCAACTAGTGCTTTTTTGCTCATCACAGCCGAGTCAATCACCTCACCCGCTTGCAAAGCAATTGCAGTGCGCAATACTTGCTCAGACCCATCAGCCTTATTCAAGACAATGGATACACTACCCGCATCGGCAACGGTTACTGATTTTTCACTGCCGTAAAAATCACCTTCGCTCATATGTGCAACGTGTGACTTAGAGTCCGCTAACCACTTGCCCATTGAATGCGGGTTTTTCTGAGCAAACTTCTTCACAGACCCTGGCGCACGGCGATCTGAGTTACCTTCACGCAACACTGGGTTTACTGCGCTGCCCTTTATTTTGTCGTAGCGAGATTGGATCTCTTTTTCTACGTCATTAGTAGGTTCATCAGGATAGTTGGGGATGTCATATCCTTTATTCTGTAATTCAAGGATACAAGCCTTAAGCTGTGGAATCGATGCGCTAATGTTAGGCAGTTTGATAATGTTAGCTTCTGGTTTTTTTGCTAATTCGCCTAATTCAGCAAGTGCGTCACTAATACGCTGCTCTGCAGTTAGGTTTTCAGGGAAATTTGCAATCACACGACCAGAAAGAGAAATATCACGGGTTTCTACGTCAACGCCGGCAGTTTGGGTAAACTTTTGGATAAGTGGTAACAAAGATAATGTCGCTAGAGCTGGGGCTTCGTCCGTTTCGGTATAGATGATCGTTGATGTTTTATCGTTCATTTTGTGTCCTACATTGATTTAATTTTAAGATTTTTATAATAATTATTGTCTATTTCTACGATTGAAAAGCTGTGGCAGTCCTACCCTATCACTTTGTATTGTTAGCGATAATTTATGCGATCTTGTGTGTGATAAGCCAGAACCTTTATTCGCGACACCTCTCACAAATAAGATTAACTGGTTGCGGATCACACTTTTTAATTGTCGACATCATAAAACATTCCACGCAATATTCAAATTCCACTATTGGCGAATGAACAGTACAATAGATTAAATAGTCCTTCATAGATGAAAAGTATCGCCGCCGTGACACAAGCATTTTCAAAAAAGTCAGCCAAGACCACCAATAGCCGAAATAACAATCACATTTCGGGCTTTAGCGCTAAAACGGCGAATAAATCGACTTACCGTTCTCAACTCGATGGTAAAGTTGGCAGCAATCCCAATAGCAGATCTAATGCCAAGCCACGTGCGAAGCCACATGCAAACACCCAAGTAGCAAAAACCGTTGCCAACCCAGTGATCGTACTATTTAACAAACCATTTGATGTTCTTTGCCAATTTACCGATGAGCAAGGGCGTAAAACGTTAAAAGACTATATTCCAGTGCCTGACGTTTATGCCGCTGGCAGACTCGATAGAGACAGTGAAGGGCTACTATTATTGACCAATGACGGTAAGCTGCAATCGCAAATCACCGAGCCTAAAAAGAAAACCTATAAGACCTATTGGGCTCAGGTTGAAGGAGCCCCCGGTGAGAGCGATCTTGAAAAGCTTCGTCAAGGTGTTGAATTGAAAGACGGTATGACATTACCCGCTAAAATTTGCATCATGGATAACCCTGCTATATGGCCGCGTACACCGCCAATTCGTGAAAGAGCGAATATTCCGACGACTTGGTTAGAGATACAGATATGCGAAGGCCGTAATCGTCAAGTGAGACGCATGACTGCTCATATTGGTTTTCCAACGTTAAGATTAATCCGCTATAAAATAGGTCAATGGAGTCTAGATGGCCTACAAAACGGTGAATATCGTCAACTTGATATGAAATAACTATCAATGTGAGTGACCAGCAATGTGAGTAACAGGCAATGACAGAGCGCTATAAACCTAACACCACAGTGGCTTGTGTTATCGAAGCTCAGGGGCAATTTCTGCTAGTCGAAGAGTTGATAGAGGGTGAACTCAAATACAATCAACCAGCCGGTCACTTAGAGCCCCATGAGTCAATCCTTGCAGCCTGTATCCGCGAAGTTAAAGAGGAAACCGGCTTACGAATACAACCACAAGGTTTAGTTGGGATCTATCATTTTAGTGCCAGTGACTCGCTGGCATTTGTTCGCTATACCTTTCACCTGAAACTTGACCAAGTAAAGCTATCTACACCCGAAGAACCCGCCATTATAGGGCTTAAGTGGTATTCGTTTGCTGAGATAAAAGCCTTATCAAACCAGCTGAGAAGCCCTTTGGTGATCAAATCGATTAGCGATTACTTGGCAGGTAAAAATTACGACCTCAGCATTATTAATGATGACTATTTCTAAAGGCTAATACACTTTAAAGCCAAACTAAAATAGCATTCATACTCATTTATTCTGTTAAGTTATTCTTCTTTTTAATCATCATGGGTGAATATTCGACACTGATGACAATAAAGCTTCAAAGATAAATACTTGCTAGATAGCCCAGCTTCATAATGCGTGATAGAATATGCACCCGCAGAAAGCCGCGGTTTGAACACGGTCACTCGATTGTAAAACCCATTCATCGAGCCACCGATTCGCAGCAATATTCAGTAATCACAAAGGTTTTTTTAAGATTTATGACGTCAATCGAACCCTCTCATCTTGGTAAAAAAGTCATCGTCGGCATGTCCGGTGGTGTAGACTCATCAGTTTCAGCCTACCTGTTAATGAAACAGGGCTATCAGGTTGAAGGCCTGTTCATGAAGAACTGGGAAGAAGATGACACGGATGAATATTGCGCAGCAGCTGACGATCTTAAAGATGCACAAGCTGTTTGTGACAAACTAGGCATTAAACTGCACACCGTTAACTTTGCGTCTGAATACTGGGACAATGTATTCGAGTATTTCCTTGCCGAGTACAAAGCTGGCCGTACGCCGAATCCGGATATCATGTGTAATAAAGAGATTAAGTTTAAAGCTTTCCTCGAATTTGCAGATGAAATTTTAGATGCCGATTACATTGCAATGGGCCACTATGTGCGCCGCCGTGATATTGATGGCACCAGCCAGATGTTACGTGGTATTGACGGTAATAAAGACCAAAGCTACTTCCTATATACACTTGGCCATGAGCAGGTTGCTCGCTCACTATTCCCTGTAGGCGAATTAGAGAAAAGCGAAGTGCGTGAAATAGCCAAAGAAATGGGGCTAATTACTCACGATAAGAAAGACAGTACCGGGATCTGCTTTATCGGTGAACGTAAATTTACCGATTTCCTACAAACTTTCTTGCCAGCCCAACCCGGTAATATCGAAACCAGTGAAGGCGAAGTCATCGGAACCCACCAAGGTTTGATGTATCACACGCTAGGTCAGCGCAAAGGCTTAGGCATTGGCGGTCTTAAAAACAGTAACGAAGACCCATGGTACGTGGTTGAAAAAGATCTTGTGCGTAACGTGCTAATTGTTGGTCAAGGTGGTCATCACCCTCGCCTAATGTCAAATGGCTTAATTGCTAATCAATTACACTGGGTAGATAGAAAAGGCCCTGCTGACGGCTCAAAAATCACGGTTAAGACCCGTTATCGCCAACAAGATGTGCCTTGCAGCGTAACCTATGATAGTGACGATGTGTTACGTGTCATTTTCGATGAGCCAGTTGCTGCTGTGACACCAGGACAATCTGCCGTTTTCTATGACGGCGAGATCTGCCTAGGTGGCGGGATTATTGACGCACTAATAAGAGATTAATCAATGAGTGATCAGCTGTTTGAACGCACTATGGCCTTTGCCGGGATATTACAGGCGGTGGCACAAGTTCAGTATATTGCAAGGCACGGTGACTCAGATAAAGACGCGCTAGCAGCTAGCCTGCAATCGGTTTTGGTGACGAACCCAGAAACCACTAGCGATGTTTATGCCGACAAAGTTGCACTGAGAAAAGGCTACGAGCTTATCGTTAGCCAACTTGGTGACGCCAAGCAAAAAGATGTCGAGGTGACTCGCTATTTAGTCGGTATTCTTGCTTTGGAGCGAAAACTCACTCGCTCTTCTAATACCATGGGCATGTTGTCTGAGCGCATCAATCAAATTCATCGTCAGCTTAGCCACTTTGAGATCACTGACGAGCAAGTAATTGCTAATTTTGCCGGCATTTATAGCGACATCATTAGCGAGCTTGGTCCCAAACTCCAGATCTCTGGTAATCCAGAGTTCCTAAAACGTACCCAAACACAACAAAAAATTCGCGCCCTATTACTGTCTGCCATGCGTAGCGCAGTGTTATGGCGTCAATTAGGAGGCAAGCGTAGGCACCTTGTCTTTGCAAGAAAAACAATAGTAGACACAGCTATGAAAAGCCTCACCCTATAATATTTAAGTCAAGTTCATCAAGGAGCTTCTAATGGAACTTTCCGCACTAACTGCTATCTCTCCGGTAGACGGTCGTTATGGTAGTAAAACCGCCTCATTAAGAGGGATTTTCAGCGAGTACGGCCTGACCAAATACCGTGTTCAAGTCGAAATTAACTGGCTAAAGCTGCTTTCTAGCTGTCCAGAAATTGAAGAAGTTCCACCTTTTAGTGAAGCAGCATTGGCTTTACTTGATCAAATTAAAGATAACTTTAGCGAAGCAGATGCTCAGCGCGTAAAAGATATTGAAGCAACAACAAACCATGACGTAAAAGCGGTAGAGTACTTCATTAAAGAACGTATTGCTGATAACGCAGAGCTTGTTGCTATCGACGAATTTGTACACTTTGCTTGTACTTCTGAAGACATTAACAACCTATCACACGCTTTAATGTTGACTGAAGCACGTGAGCAAGTGGTTGTGCCATATTGCCAGAACATTATTGATGCAATTAAAGCATTAGCAAAAGAGCACAAAACGGTTCCATTGATGTCTCGTACACATGGTCAACCAGCGTCTCCTTCAACGCTTGGTAAAGAGATGGCTAACGTTGCTGTACGTCTAGAGCGTCAGCTAACTCAAGTGTCAAACGTTGAGATCATGGGTAAGCTAAACGGCGCGGTAGGTAACTACAACGCTCACATCTCTGCTTATCCAGAAGTTGATTGGCATGCACTGTCACAGCGTTTCGTGACAAGCCTTGGCATTAACTGGAACCCATACACGACTCAAATCGAGCCCCACGATTACATCGCAGAACTGTTTGATGCGTTAGCACGTTTCAACACAATTTTGATCGATTTCGATCGTGATATTTGGGGTTACATCGCACTCGGTCACTTTAAGCAAAAGACCATTGCCGGTGAGATTGGTTCTTCAACCATGCCACATAAAGTTAACCCAATCGACTTTGAAAACTCTGAAGGTAACTTAGGTATTGCTAACGCCTTGATGCAACACCTTGCGGCTAAGCTACCCGTATCTCGCTGGCAGCGTGACCTTACTGACTCAACAGTGCTACGTAACTTAGGTGTTGGTATAGCTCACTCTCTAATCGCTTATCAAGCGACATTGAAAGGGATTAGCAAGCTACAAGTTAACGAAGAGCAGCTTCGCAAAGAGCTTGATGGTAACTGGGAAGTGCTAGCTGAGCCTGTGCAAACGGTTATGCGTCGTTACGGTATCGAAAAGCCATACGAAAAGCTCAAAGAGTTGACTCGCGGTAAGCGCATCGACGGTGAGCAGCTTGCCGTATTTATCGATGGCCTTGAGCTTCCAGATACAGTGAAAGTTGAACTGAAGAAGATGACACCTGCTAACTATATTGGCCGTGCTGAAACTTTTGTTGACGAGTTAAACTAATAGCTCACTTAATCCTTTAGATAGCCACTGACTATTAAAGGTTTTAATAAGGCGTTAAGCTTAGGCTTAACGCCTTTATTTTATCCACTTTTCATCTATTGCGAGCAGCGCCCAGATTATGTTTAGTCTTAACTTTGATACCAGCGAATTTTTAAGCCAATATTGGCAAAAAAAACCACTTCTGATCAAAAATGCTTTTCCAAACTTTGAAGATATCATTAGCCCAGATGAACTTGCTGGTCTTGCTTGTGATGAAGCCGTCGCTTCACGAGTCGTTGTTACCAAAGAGAATGATTGGCAGATCCTTGATGGCCCCTTTGAAGACTACGACCAATTTGGCGAAAAAAATTGGCAACTACTCGTACAGGCATTAAACCATTGGCATCCAGATTCAAGCGAGTTCATCAATGCATTTCGTTTTATTCCTGACTGGCGCTTTGATGACTTAATGGTGTCTTTTGCCACTCCTGGTGGCGGTGTTGGCGCTCATATCGATAACTATGATGTATTTATTATTCAAGGCGAAGGCCAGCGTCACTGGACTGTAGGTGATAAAGGCCAATACGCGGCTAAAAATAATGATCCAACCACCCCATTAATCGAAGGCTTCGAGCCCATTATCGATGTGGTATTGGAAAAAGGCGATCTACTCTATATCCCGCCTGGCTACCCTCATCAAGGTCAAACATTGACGTTAGCAATGAGCTATTCAATCGGCTTTAGAGCCCCGAGCCAACAAGAGTTATTGAGTGAAGTCGCCGATGCTCTCATCGATAATAACCTTGGGCTTAAAAGATTCACATCGAGTAATGAACCACAAACCGCCAGTGAAATTAGCACAGCCCACCAGCAAGGTATGATGGCATTGGTAACCGAGCTCGCATCTGACCCAACTTGTTACCAGGTTATATTAGGTAAAATGCTTAGCCAAAATCGTTTCGAACTGGATATTTGTGAACCAGAAGAGGCCTACAGCGCGGAAGATATTCATGATTATATCGAACAAGGTGCCCTTCTCTATCGCATAGGCGGATTGAAACTGCTTAGGTTAGAGAATGATACTGTCTCTCGATTTTTTGCTAACGGTGAAATATTTGAATACCCGCAAGAGATTGAAGCTGACGTAACGCTATTATCTGAATCTTTTTACTTTAGTAATGAACAAGCCACAGCGCTAATACAGACTCCTGCAACGCAGATATTGTTATTAGAGCTACTGAACCGAGGCTATTTGTATTTCGGTGAGTAAACTTGATTCACTAAATGGCGTGATAAAATACAAGCATAAAAAAGGCATCAAAATGATGCCTTTTTTATTTAAGAGCGACGAACTAATTAAGTGCTCGGGCCCCAGATGCTGTCATCCGCTTGCATCTTATATAAGCTTTCTGCGCGAGAAATTAACAGCTGGGCAAATTTTGCCTGAGCAGGATCTTTGGTGAGTCCCGAGCGTTGAATATTTTCAGCCTGCATCTGCCACATCATTGAAAAATGACGAACTGCATCACGTGCTGTAGCGGCAACACTAATATCGACATAATCAGACGGTAAATCACCAGACATCACCCAAAATGTTTTCTTATTCGGCTTTTTAGAATCGATTTTCCAAATAGCAACATAAGGCGCTAAGTAGCGGCTTTCTTCAGGGTGAACTTTATCAGGCATGATGCCCTTTTCAGCCAAAAACTTATTCGCCTTTTGAAACTGAGTTCTAATCCATTCTTGTCTTAGTTGTTCTTGGTCTACTGCTTGTTCAGCCATTTACACTTCCTTTCTTATTGTTATTTTTTATCTCTACCCTTTCTCTGAACAGTAAAACATGCACAGCTGTTAGGCTTTAATCAAGCTAATACTTTACGTTAACGTAAGGTGGAAAGCAAAATTGCCAGATAGATCACAAATAATCCTAATCTTTACTTTGTTGAGAGTATCCCTAAATGCTATCGTTCTGCAATAAATATAACAAGTAGGCTACCCTGTAATCACACAGCGGCGGTCATTCGATGCTCACAGCGGAGATCAACAAGTGGCAGTTTTTAATCACATCTCTTTCGACGACCATGAACAGGTCGTTTTTTGTCATGATAAAGAAAGCGGCTTAAAAGCCATTATCGCCATCCACAATACGAATCTTGGACCTGCCGTTGGTGGCTGCAGAATGTGGAACTATGAGTCTGATGACGAAGCCATCACTGACGTACTGCGCTTATCGCGCGGCATGACCTATAAGAATGCGATGGCAGGTTTAGCGATGGGTGGAGGTAAATCTGTCATTATCGCTGACCCAAAAGTACAGGATAGAGAAGCCCTATTCAGAGCTTTCGGCCGCTGTATACATACTCTAGGTGGTAAATACTTTTCAGCTGAGGATGTTGGTGTATCAACTGCCGACATTATGATCGCGCACCAAGAAACGCCATATATGGCTGGCCTAGAAGGCAAAAGTGGCGATCCATCTCCATTTACAGCTTTAGGAACCTTTTTAGGTATTAAAGCTGCAGTTAAGCACCAGCGTGGCTTAGACAGCCTAAAAGGCTTAAAGATCTCAGTACAAGGCGTTGGACATGTTGGCTATTACCTTTGTCGTCACCTGCACGCTGAAGGCGCTGAGCTGATTGTTACCGATATTCATAAAGAATCGTTAGACAAAGTCGCCACTGAATTTGGTGCAACGGTTGTGGCGCCACAAGATATCTATCATCAAGATGTGGATATTTACGCCCCTTGCGCGTTAGGTGCCACGATTAACGACATCACTATCCCTATGCTAAAAGCCACCATTGTTGCTGGTTGTGCTAACAACCAGCTAGCAGAAGTTCGCCACGGTGAAATGTTGAAAGATTTAGGCATTTTATACGCACCAGATTATGTAATTAATGCTGGTGGCATTATCAATGTCTCTTTCGAAAAGGATTACGACGCAGCTGCAGCTACTGCAAAGGTAGAAGAGATCTACAACACTTTACTGACCATTTTCGCGCAGTCTGATGAGCAAAACCGCACAACTGGGGATGTAGCAGACGAAATGGCAAGAGCCATAATTAACGCTGCCAAGTAAGCCTGTTAATAGTTTCATACTTAGCAAAATAATACCCAGTCAAATTGGCTGGGTATTTTTATGCCTCCCGTTTACTCGTCTATCGTTCATATATATTTTTGTGATTGATATTACTCGTCGCAACAAATACATAGCGCACTGTAAACTGATAACGCCTATTTCGAACTGGCAAAGATAGCGAACCTCTGCTTGAATTAAGACCCCTGCAATAACAAAGGTTCGAGGCGATGGTGACATTTAAATATGCACTTAACCAAGATAATATCGAGTTACAAGCCAGTAACTGGTCTGGTTTAGAGCAGATGTACATCAATGGTAAGCGCGTCTCAAGTAAACTCAATTTCGGCCAACAGAGTGAACATAGCCTAGTACTGAATGACGGAAAACCGGCTAAACTGCACTTGTTTCTTGATCCAAAGACAGAGCAACTGGTCTGCCAGATTTATAAGCAAAACCACTTAGTCACCATCCTAAGACAAGGGAAAACAGAGCTCTATCGAAGCCGCCAACTCACTCAGCAGGGAATATTAGCTATCGGTATGGTCATCGTATTTCTTCTCACTTTAAGTTAAGCGTTCTTAATTAAAGGCTCTTAGCTAAACCTTTCATTAAAATGTCTCAGTCTAATCATCCGAACCCTGCCTCACGAGCTCTGCAATACTGACGCTACAGTACTAATGCAATAGTACTAACGCAACAGTACTCGCGACATAGCTAACCCCTTAAAAACTATAATGTCACCACATTTAGCATAACGAAATGCTGTCACCTGTAATACAAACCAACTGAGTGTTTTGATAGTTACCACTTCCTGCTGTCACTGTTGTTATCGACAATTTTTGTTTATCTGTGCCATTTTCAATCAAAACAGCTTTTAATATGGTGCCATCACGCACAAAGCTTACAGCACCTACAAATTCACCCACGTAAAGATCTCGATAGAGTTTAACGCTCGCACTACCTATTGAGCGAGGCTCTAAGCGCCCCTCTGTTACAACAAGCGTTGAGCCACTAGCCAAATTAATTGCTTTAATAAAAGTGCCCGCACATTCGGTTGTTGATGCTTGAGGCTGTGTACTTGATTGAGGTGTTGGCTTATTGACGTTTGCTGAGCAGCCACTTAATAATGATGCAGCGCATAGCGTGATAATTAGCGATTTCATATAAACTCCTTAGACGATTGACTTCATTATAGTCATAGCGATTAGCGAGCAACACGATTTAAGCCAATAGGAGCTAAATGAAAAAAGATGATTTAAGGCGGGAGGGTAAAATTCAATAAACCGAACTAAACCAGCAAGAACCAAACAAGCAACCGCTAAACAGGCAACAACTAAACAAACAGAGACAGAATAAAAGTTAACCAAATTGAGTTACTGTCTAAAGCCTACAGCGATACCAACCTAGTAGCGATTGATTTTATTCAACAGCTTTAAGAAAGTTTGTCGCTCTTCTTGCGCTAAGTTATCTAAGAACGCCTCATTGACTCTTTCAGCTTCCCTGATTAAATCTTGCTCTAGCGCTTTACCGCTATCGGTGAGGTATATTTGAAAGGCGCGGCGATTTTCAGCATCTTGATGCCGAGTGATTAAACCTTGCTGTTGTAATTGATCGAGTAGCCGAGTCATAGTGTAATTGGCAACATCACAACGCTTAGAGAGCGTGGTTTGAGTCACGCCCTCCTCCTGCCATAATGAAAACAACACTGGCCATAGTTTAATATCTAACTGGTATCGTCTAAGGCGTTGATCTAATAAATTTTGTAGCTCAACATTCAAATGAGACACCAAATATCCCAGACTCTCAAATCGATTCAATCAGTACCTCCACGACTCTATAGGCTTCATTTAATCTTATCACTTACACTAAAAGAAACTAGCCTTCATGAGCACTTATTGCTCACATTCATTCAAACAGCTTATAAATCATTATGTTGAATGAAGATAAATCAGCGGGGTCAATATCACCGTCATTAGGCAATAAATGCATCGATAAAGCGATAATAACAAGCTCGATTTAGCCTTGCTTCAATACCTCGTTCAAGTGTTAAGGTAATGCTATCCTCACCAACAACAAACTGCTCAAAACTTTCGATATTATGTTCGCTATTAATACTCGTTTTAAGCCAGAATCCCGCTTCATTTTTAGGCTGATAGTCAACAATGATTAACGCTTGTTCAGCAACGGTTACTCGCAATGTTTCAACAGGCGTAATAAGAAAGTACTCACCATCGATGCGATTTAAAATAGTGGCAAACAGCTTACAAAACTTAACAGGTAGTATTTCACCTCGATAAAACCATTCACCATTTTCAATGATGTCGAATATCGCTTCTTCTGCACATAATACCCCTTGCGTTAACGACGAGATTGCATCTGTAGTGTCTGTTGAATGAATATCTTTTGCAGTCATCTGTACCTCTTTTTTTTTACTGTGTATCCATCACCCTTTATAAACCTAAAACAGGTTCACATTTGACTTTCCTGTAACTGGCCCTAAAAGTAAAAAACTAGCCCGTGGCTAGTTTTTTACTGCGGGCTAATTAAAGCAAATGCAGTAAAGCCTCAAGCGGGTGTTTTGGCCTAAAGCCGCTAAAACGTTTGACTTGGCTGCGGCAGGAATAGCCAGAGATCAACACTTGAGATTGTGGCAGCTGTGATAAAGCCTGTTCCCACGACATACTGTAAAGCGCTTTTGAACGGTCTAGGTTTTCTGCTTCATGGCCATAGGTGCCAGCCATGCCACAGCAGCCAAGATTAACCGTATTCAGCGTTGCGCCAAAGTGCTCAAAAATCCCCTGCCATTCGTTAGCTGTATTCGGTTTAGCCGTTGATTCAGTACAATGACTAAACCAAGTAAACTCGCGTTCGCTAATATCATCTTGGCTCCACTCACGAGTGGGCTGACCTTCAAGTATTTCTAGTAACCATTCATTGGCCAATTTAACGTGGAACTTACCTCTAGCGCCACCAAGTACCTCTGCATACTCGTCGCGATAACAAAGCACTAAAGCTGGATCGATGCCTACCATCGGCATATCCAGTTTTGCCACTTCATTTAAAAAGTCAGCTGTTGATTTGGCTGTACGAGCAAATTTATCTAAGAAACCTTTAATGTGAATAGGCTTACCATTAGGTTTAAATGGCAATAAAACGGGCTTCTTACCTAACTTTTCAATTAGCTGAATAAAGTGGTAAACCGTTGCAGCTTCATAAAAACTATTGAAAGGGTCTTGTACCACCAGCACATATTGGCTGCGCTCGCTGTCAGGGATCTGTTGTAGCGCTGCTAAGTCATAACCCCGACAGGCGTGCCCTTCTAGGCGCTGCTTTAGCGTTGGTACCGATAATGCTGGTGCATCGACATAACCAAGTGACTTCTTAATGACCCATTTACTTAGGCTATTTTGAGAAACTGCATTAACTAATCTGGGGGCTGTCGCCATCATAGGCAGTGAATCTTCTATCCCTGCCACAAGGTAGTCTTTTACTGGTCGCAAATAACGCTGGTAATATATCTCAAAAAACTGTGCTCTAAATTTTGGCACGTCAACTTTTACAGGGCACTGGCTGGAGCACGCCTTACAAGCCAGACAGCCCTTAAGTGACTCCATCACTTCATGAGAGTAGTCGTATTCTTTATCAATTTTTAAGGTATTTTGAGCACGTTGCAACCAGCCTAACGGCTTAGCGCGGGCCAGCTCATTAACATCCACGCCTTCCGCTTGTAATAGGCGTAACCATTCGCGCATTAAACCTGCGCGGCCTTTTGGCGATTGCACTCTGTCACCTGTGACCTTAAATGATGGACACATAGGTGAATAAACACTGTAATTAAAACACAGGCCATTGCCATTACAGTTCATCACATCCGGAAATGCTTCGCGGGTTTTAATCGGTATTTGTCTATCAAAGGCACCACGCTTCACGCTATCGACGTTATACAACATTGGGCCGCCATTTTTAGGCGCCACCAGCTTACCCGGATTAAGTTTATTTTCAGGGTCAAATAAGCCTTTGACCTCTTCTAACAAGCCGTAGAGGTGTTCACCAAATACCGCGGGGCCATATTCACCGCGCACACCTTTACCGTGCTCCCCCCACATCAAGCCACCATACTTAAGCGTTAACTCTGCAACTTGATCTGAAATGATTTTAAGCAACCTCTCATCTTGCACATCGCACATATCAAGCGCTGGGCGCACATGCAACACACCGGCATCCACATGACCGAACATTCCGTATTGCAACTGATGAGTATCGAGCAATGCTCTAAATTCAAGAATAAAATCAGCAAGTTTTTCAGGCGGCACTGCGGTGTCTTCAGCAAAAGCAATAGGTTTACGCGTACCTTTTGCCGCGCCTAATAGTCCCACTGCTTTTTTACGCATCGCGTAGATAGTGTTGATACTGGCTTTATCATTTGTGACTTGATAGCCCAATAGCCCGGCTTCATCATTCTCTATTTGTGAGCTTAATATGGCTTCTAGCTTGGCCAGTCTTGCTTCAACATCGTCTTGTTCGCCTGCGAACTCAACCATATTCAGGCCATCAATCTCTTTACCGGGTACATCTTCAATAAGTGACGATACTGAATGCCAAATAATATCTTCTTTGGCAAGGTTGAGCACTTTTGAATCGACGGTTTCAACGACGGTGGCATTCGCTTTAACTAAATCTGGAGCATGACGCAGTGCTGACTCAAACGAGTCATATTTGATATTGACCATCATGCGGCATGTTGGCAAAGGCGTAATATTTAGCTTAGCTTCAGTAATAACCGCTAAGGTGCCCTCTGAGCCAGTTAAAATGCGGGATAGGTCAAAATGCTCTAATTTGTCATCCCACACATTTTTAAGATCATATCCGGTCAAAAAACGGTTTAATTTAGGAAAGCGCTGCTCAATATGCTCACGTTCTCCTTTACACATATCGGCAATGGTCGTGATTAGCTGCTGCCCCAAAACGTTGTCAGTTACGGAGCCAACGTCAGCCAATTGTGCCGAACTTAGCGGGTGGGTATTAAGCTCGCTACCGTCAAACAAGATACTGGTCAATCCAAGGACATGATCGGAGGTTTTACCGTAAACCAGCGAGCCAGCACCCGATGCATCGGTATTGATCATCCCACCTAAAGTGGCACGGTTTGATGTTGATAAATCCGGGCTAAAGAAAAACCCATGAGGGCGCAGCGCATCATTAAGTGCATCTTTTACCACGCCCGCTTGCACTTTGACCCAACCTTCAGCGGCATTAACCTCGAGCACTTGGTTCATGTAACGCGACATATCTACGATGATGCCGTGAGTCAGCGATTGGCCATTAGTGCCCGTTCCCCCGCCTCTTGCACTAAAGACCACTTTGGCAAACTCATCTTGGTTCGCCAATTTTAGTGCTATCTGAACATCTTGGGCTGTCTTAGGGTAAATAACTGCCTGAGGCAGAAATTGGTAAACCGAGTTGTCGGTCGCTTGCGCTAGACGCGCACTATAACGGGTATCAATATCGCCTGAAAAAGCCCCCTCTTCTAATACCGTTAAAAAAGAAAGATAAATGGGTTCAAGCGTTTGTTGATGCGATAACTTGGGTAACATGGCGGCTTCTGTCAATTATTATTCTTAAGATTATGGGCTCATTATAAACAAAAAAAAGCCGCTAAATAGCGGCTTTTTTCATCTTTTTAACAAATTATTAAATCACGCAGATTTAACACTTCATTTTAGCAATAAACTTACACGGATAATTTTAACCGTGGGCTTCAGCTAGATATAACCAAGTATCGATAACCGTATCAGGGTTTAACGAAACAGTATCGATGCCTTGCTCAACCAACCAAGCCGCGAAGTCAGCATGATCTGATGGGCCTTGACCACAAATGCCAATATAAGCGCCTTTGTCTTTAGCCGCTTTAATTGCCAAAGCAAGCAAGGCTTTAACTGCATCATTACGCTCATCGAACAGATGGCTGATGATGCCTGAATCACGGTCAAGACCAAGGGTTAGCTGAGTCAAATCGTTTGAGCCGATAGAGAAACCATCGAAGTGCTCAAGGAACTGTTCAGCAAGCAGTGCGTTTGAAGGCAGCTCACACATCATGATAACGCGTAGACCATCAACACCACGTTCTAGACCTTGCTCTTTAAGAAGCTCAATCACCTGTGCAGCTTCGCTCACTGTGCGAACGAATGGGATCATGATTTCAACGTTTTTAAGGCCCATCTCGTTACGAACACGCTTAATGGCTTCACACTCTAGTGCAAAACAATCGCGGAACGACTCAGAGATATAACGGCTTGCGCCGCGGAAGCCCAACATTGGGTTCTCTTCTTCTGGCTCGTATCGGTCACCACCAACCAAGTTTGCGTATTCGTTTGACTTAAAGTCAGACATACGAACAATCACTTTCTTTGGATGGAAAGCTGAAGCAATCGTAGCAATACCTTCAACTAATCGTGCTACGTAGTATTCAACTGGAGACTCATAACCCGCGATCATCTCGTGGATCTCTTGTTGAAGCTCAGCAGTTTGGTCGTTGAACTCAAGCAATGCTTTAGGGTGAATACCAATCATGCGGTTAATGATGAACTCAAGACGCGCAAGACCAACACCTTCGTTAGGCAAGCGAGCAAAGTCAAATGCTCGGTCTGGGTTACCCACGTTCATCATAATTTTCATTGGTAGATCAGGCATTGAATCTACGCGTGATGAAATCACTTCAAAGTCTTGTAAACCATTGTAGATAAAGCCAGTGTCACCTTCAGCACACGAAACGGTAATTTCTTGACCATTTTTGATACGCTCAGTCACGTCACCACAACCAACAACAGCAGGAACGCCAAGCTCACGTGCGATAATCGCAGCGTGACAAGTACGGCCACCACGGTTAGTAACAATCGCGCTTGCGCGCTTCATGATAGGTTCCCAGTCAGGATCTGTCATGTCGGTAACAAGCACGTCACCAGGCTGAATTTGATCCATGTCGTCGATTGACTTAAGTACCTTAGCGACACCTTTACCAATTTTGTGGCCAATGGCACGACCTTCACAAACAACGTCACCTTGAGTCTTAAGGTGGTAACGTTCAATTAGCTGTACATCTTCACGAGAACGAACAGTTTCTGGACGAGCCTGTACGATATACAACTTACCGTCGTTACCATCTTTAGCCCATTCGATGTCCATTGGACGACCGTAATGCTTCTCGATTGTCATCGCCTGCTTAGCAAGCTCTTGTACTTCTGCATCGTTGATTGAGAATTCACGGCGTTGGTCAGCGGCGATATCTTCAATCTTAACTTGCTTACCATGGGATTCATCATCTGAATACACCATCTGGATTAGCTTACTACCGATGTTACGGCGTACTACCGCTTTATGACCTGCAACTAATGTTGGCTTATGAACATAAAATTCGTCAGGGTTAACCGCACCTTGAACAACCATTTCACCTAGACCAAATGATGAAGTAATAAAGACTACATCATTGTTGCCAGACTCAGTGTCCATGGTGAACATAACACCTGAAGCCGCTTTGTCTGAACGCACCATACGCTGAATACCAGCTGACAGTGCGACGCCTTTGTGGTCATAACCTTGGTGAACACGGTATGAAATTGCGCGGTCATTAAACAAAGAAGCAAATACATGCTTAGTTGCTTCTAAAACGGCTGCGTAACCCTTAACGTTAAGGAAAGTTTCTTGTTGGCCAGCAAATGATGCATCCGGCATATCTTCCGCGGTTGCTGAAGAGCGAACTGCAAATGATGCGTCCGTTGTTTCAGAGCTAAGCTTGTCGTAAGACTCACGTACCGCTTGCTCAAATTCTGGGTGGAACGGGGTGTCGATAACCCACTGTCTGATCTGTGCACCGGCTGTAGCGAGTGCGTTCACGTCATCTACATCTAGAGATTCTAGAATTTCGTATATCTTCTGGTTAAGTCCGCTTTGTTCAAGAAATTCATTGAACGCAAAAGATGTTGTCGCAAATCCACCAGGCACTTGAACGCCTGCATTTGATAGATTGCTAATCATCTCTCCAAGAGAAGCGTTTTTACCGCCTACCTTGTTGACGTCACCCATGCCTAATTCTTGATACCAGAGTACGTATTGCTGCACAGTTCTTATCTCCGCAAGTATATTTTAGTGTGGCTCTTCACACGAGAGCAACAGCATCTTACACTCCATGACAAGAAGCGTAAATGTATAATTTTATTTGTAATTTTATTACTACAAGAGGTCAAAATGTTGCGTAAAGTATTTTATATCTCAGATGGGACTGCGATCACAGCTGAGGTATTCGGCCATGCAGTGCTTTCACAATTTCCTTTGGAATTTGATGCACTTACAATCCCATTCGTTGAAACAGAAGCCAAAGCAGAAGCTGTTAAGGCTCAAATAAATGATTGTTTTATTACAACAGGTGAACGGCCTCTTGTTTTCCACTCCATCGTAAAAGCTGAGATCCGTGATGTTATCTATAGCAGCGAAGGCTTAGATTATGACTTTTTGAACACTTTTGTGGCGCCATTAGAGAAACAACTAGGTATTGCTGCTACGCCAGCTTTGCATCGTACTCACGGTAAAACGAATGACAGTTATGAAGCGCGTATTGATGCCATTAACTACGCCATGGAAAATGATGACGGCCAAACCATGAAACATATGGATAAAGCCGACCTCATTTTATTAGGTGTATCGCGCTGCGGTAAAACGCCATCAAGCCTATATCTTTCTATGCAGTTTGGTATAAAGGCAGCGAACTATCCGTTTACTGAAGATGACATGGATAATCTAAAGCTACCCGACGCATTAAAACGTAATAAAGGTAAGCTATTTGGTTTGACCATCGATCCTGAAAGATTGCATGAGATCCGTCAAAGTCGTATGTCAAACAGCCGTTACTCGTCATTACGTCAATGCCGAATGGAAGTTAAAGAGGTAGAAATGATGTATAAACGTGAACGGATCCCTTACGTTAATACAACCAATCATTCTGTCGAAGAAATTGCCACTAAGATCATTGAAGCAACAGGCTTAGAGCGTCACATGTTCTAAATCTAGTGCAAGGCATTAGCGCTGAAATTAAAGGCTTTTTAAAATGAAAGCCTTTAATTTATATCAAATAATTATCGATTGAGTGAAAATTAGCTTCATTTTTAAGGCAATTGCCACTGTGCACAGCCAAACTATTAGTTATAATCCGAGGTAATCAGGCGAAAGCCCATACGAACGCTCGGTATTGTGAATGACCATTAAAACAGACGAACTACGCACCTCCCTTTTATGTAAGGTAATTTCACCTGCACAACTCGCTTCTGAATATCCTTTAACACAAGATGCCGCTGACTATTTAGTCCAGCAGCGCCACGAAGTTGAAGCCATTATTAATGGTGATGATCAACGCTTACTTGTGATTATTGGTCCATGTTCAATCCATGACACTGAAGCAGCACTCGATTACGCTCAGCGCTTAGCTAAATTGCACCAGCAATATAAAGACGACTTATGCATCTTAATGCGTGTTTACTTTGAGAAGCCGCGTACAACCGTTGGCTGGAAAGGCCTTATTTCAGATCCAGACTTAGATGGCAGCTTTAGCCCTAATAAAGGCCTACGTAAAGCACGTCACCTTCTACAGCAGATCACTGAACTTAAGTTACCTATCGCAACTGAGTTTTTAGATATGGTAAATGGCCAGTATATTGCGGATCTGATCACCTGGGGCGCCATTGGCGCACGCACCACTGAAAGCCAAATTCACCGTGAAATGGCCTCAGCACTTTCGTGTCCGGTAGGCTTTAAAAACGGCACTGACGGTAATATCGATATTGCAGTTGATGCCGTTCGCGCAGCGCAAGCTCCACATATCTTCTATTCACCGGATAAAGATGGTGCTATGGCCGTTTATCGCACTCACGGTAACCCATTTGGCCACATTATTTTACGTGGCGGTAAAGAGCCTAATTATCACAGCGATGACATTCAAAAAGCAGCGGCACAGCTTGATAGCGTCGGTGTGACCCAACGTATGGTTATCGATTTTAGCCATGGAAATAGCCGTAAAATGCATAAAGAGCAGCTCAATGTCGCTGAATCGATTATGCAACAGATGGCGCAAGGCTCTACAGCCATTGCAGGTATTATGGCTGAAAGCTTTATCGAAGAAGGCAACCAAAAAGTTGTTGCTGGTGAAGAGCTGATTTACGGCAAGAGTATTACCGATGCGTGTATTCACTGGGATGACTCTCTGGCATTGCTCAGCGACTTAGCCAAAGCATCGCGTGCGAGAATCGAATTGCTAAAGCAAAAGTAACACGCTAGCGTTGTAAACGAAAACGTACCCTCTCATTGAGTCGGTACGTTTTTTTATTACATAATTCCAACAACTAAAAATTTTGAATGGCCAGCTAAATAGAGTTATTTTTGATATATGAACCTCATTCTATTGCGACATGGTATTTCTACAAATTTATAAAGAATATGTGCACTACAAATAGCTAAGACTAAACAAATAAAACTAAAATTAAGACCTCTATCAAATTGAAAATATTCTGCTACAAATTTACAAAGCATCATTACTGGTATATGACATAAATAAAGACTAAATGAAATTTCCCCAAACCAAAAAAGCCTTGGGCGAGACATAAAACGCGATAGAATCCCTTTAGCTTGATATGCTGATGCAATTAATAGAATAAAACTAAAGATAAGTAAAATATCCGCTCTAACTCCTTCAGTTTGAAGGTGTGGGGCTAATATAAAGGAAATTATAGTTAAGAGAATGCTATAGCCTAAAAATCGATCCCAGTTTCTTTCAGCTTGGATACTAGAGATAATGTAATAGAGTCCACTCCCAATAAAAAAACCTCCAGAAACACGAACTAAGGGACCAGCAAAAGAGGTAGCATTTGTCGTTCCTGCTGACACGATTAACATTCCTATCAACCCACTTCCTATAGCCATCAACACGCATCCAGTTTTAGCTGTTACATTTTTGGCACTAAAACGCACTATGAAAGGGAAGATAATTAGATAGGCAAAAAACTCTGCACTAACAGACCAAGCAGGGGTATTCCAAGCATAACCTTCAGGTAATAACCATTGCCGTAATAACAACGTTAATGTTATCCAATCAACAAATGCAGAATGAGTTATAGCTTGCCTATTAGCATCAAAAGCAGGTAGAAGTAATGTCACAATGAGCATTAAGAGCATTATAAAAAAATGGATAGGGAATAATCTGGCGATCCGATACCAGATAAACTTTAGCCAAAAACCACGCTCTTCATTAACACTTCGCTTAAGATATACATGTGAAATAATTAACCCACTTAGTATGAAAAAAAAATCCACACCAATATATCCAAATTGAATAAAAGGAACTTCACCAAACCAATCGTATGTAGAAAAGTATCGTAAATGATAAAAAACCACATAAAATGCAGCGAAACCTCTCAGTACATTGAGAGGCTGTCGATAACTAGCTAGAGGTTCCTTCTTCTTACTCAAAATTCTTCTACACTTTTTTAATACCAAACAGAGATAAAAGCTTAGTCTAAAAGTGCTTATTTGTTTCATCTTCCTATGTGTTCAACCTGTTATAAAATTACAAAAACGGCTATAATATCGCCTCATTAATGCATAACCATAGGTTGCCGTATGCCGTTAACTCAAACTCCCGCAAAGTTTCCTGAAGAGGTCGCTCTTCGAATCGAACAATCAGAGGCTCGCGTTATCAAGGCCGTATTCCCTTCTATCACCAATCATCACAACACGCTTTTTGGTGGCGAAGCATTAGCTTGGATGGATGAAACCGCTTTCATTGCAGCGACCCGTTTTTGCCGTAAGACCTTGGTTACTGTGAGTTCGGATAGAATTGATTTTAATAAGCCTATTCCTGCGGGTTCATTAGCTGAGATTATTGCCAGAGTTATTCATGTGGGTAATACCTCAATTAAAGTTGAAGTGAACATTTTCGTTGAAGACATGTATCAAGATCTAAGGGATCACGCTATTCGTGGCGTATTTACCTTTGTCGCTGTTGATGAGCAAAGAAAACCGACTGCAGTGTGGCCGCCACATTGTTAATCGTTAGTCTTCTTTAGCCAGGATAAACAAAGATTGAGGGCTGCATCGTTAGCCCTTGTCTGTAATCAGGCTCTGTCACTCTTATTATCCATTTCTATCTTTCACTATTAACATCCATTCCTATCTTGCAATACTATCTTCCTATCCAGTCTTCATTCTGACCTTTAGTCTTGCCTTGCTTTTGAACACTAGCAGACTCACACCTTTGCATAGATAACCTGCAATGGTGACTTTAGACCAAAGTCTAACTTCGACAATTATTTTAACAAATAGTAACTTTTCCAGTAAAAAGCCATAGAACCCCTTGTCATTTATCTGTTACATTGAACTACCTTCACGTGCAACCAAAACAACCCTATAAAGCCATGAAGCCTGAAAATTTAAATATAATAATAGCCGATGACCATCCGTTATTTCGCAACGCACTTAGACAAGCACTATCGTCTGAGTTCATTAATACTCAATGGTATGAAGCAGATAGCGCTGATGCGCTACAAGCCCTACTCGAGAATAATGACATTGAATACGATGCAGTGTTATTAGATCTTCAAATGCCCGGTTCTCATGGGTATTCAACCCTGATCCACCTCAGAACCCACTTTCAAGAGCTACCTGTTGTAGTGATATCAGCTCATGAAGATAACCTCACTATTAGCCGCGCGATTCATTATGGTAGCTCTGGATTTATCCCTAAGTCTTCTTCTATGGAAACCTTAGCACAAGCATTAGAAGCGGTATTATTTGGTGATATTTGGTTACCCCAAGGTGTTGAACTTCAAGAAATTAACGAAGATGACACCAACCAAATGGCGAGTAAACTTGCCGATTTAACACCCCAGCAATATAAGGTACTGCAAATGTTTGCTGAAGGTTTACTCAATAAGCAAATTGCCTATGATCTTGGTGTGTCAGAAGCCACGATTAAAGCCCATGCTACGGCGATATTTAGAAAGCTTGGCGTAAGAAACCGCACTCAAGCTGTGATTGCGCTACAGCTACTTGAGATGGATAAGGTCGATATCTAGTACATAAGCAAAGTGTTGTAGCCAACCTACCTATAAACTAAAACGCTTCGAGTACTCGAAGCGTTTTTTATTGATCCGTTTAACGAAAGTTCTCCATCACCTTGTAATACATCATTCCTAGCGCTAATGCCTGGTTGCCAAACCATTCATTAAGCGGAATACGGTAGTGGGACATTTGCGCAAACAGATCAAACTCTTGTTGTTCGCCAATAATAGCACTTGCCATGATCTCACCCATAATATGAGATGTCGCCACACCATGGCCTGAATAGCCCTGGCAGTAATAGACATTAGGTGACACTTTGCCCAATTGTGGGATCCGATTAAGTACAATTCCAGCCAACCCGGTCCATTCAAATTCAATATCAACATCTTTAAGTTGTGGAAAGGTTCGCTCGATTGCAGGTCTCAACTCTGCAGCGACATGTTTAGAGTCTCGGCCAGAGTAATTGGTCCCGCCGCCGAACATTAATCGGTTATCTGCGGTTAAACGGTAATAGTCGAGCACAAAGCGCGTATCGTAAACTGCCACATCTTGGGGAATTAAACTCCTGGCCATTTCTGGTGATAATTGAGCCGTTGCGCAGTTACCCAATGAGGCAGGAAATAGCATTCCGCGTAATTGTTTACGGGCCAATTTATGATAAGCGTTACCCGCTAGCACTGCGCTATTGGCAACCACTTTACCCTTAGCTGTTGTAACGGTAACGAGCGCTCCATCATCAATATCAATCACCGCTGAGTGCTCAAAAATTTGTGCGCCAAGACCTTCTGCGGCTTTCGCTTCACCAATACACAAATTAACTGAATGCAAGTGCATATTGCGTTTATTTAGCAAGCCGCCATGATAGAGAGGAGTATTAACATATTGCGCCAATTCCATTTTATCCAACATGGCCAGTTCACTGTCCATGCCTCGCAAGCAACCTTCGTTATAGGTTTTCTCAAGCTCTTTTAAGTGACTAGCTTTATAAGCGGTATGGATATGCCCAAATTTTAAATCGCACTCAATATTATACTTTTTAACACGTTCTTTAATAATGTCATGTCCACGCCAGCGCATATTCCACACATACTCTTCCGCCTCTGTGCCGATACAATTTACCAGCTGCTTGGTCATGGCTTGATCACCCGACAGACTCCCTGTCACTTGACCACCATTGCGTCCGGTTGCCCCCCATGCAATTTTATTCGCTTCTAAGATTGCAACTTTGAATCCTTTTTCTGATAGCTCTATCGCGGTGGCAACTCCGGTAAAACCTCCCCCAACAATGACCACATCAACACGGATCTCCCCTTCCAATTCAGGGTAATCGGTTTCGTTATTAATGGTAGCGTTATAATAAGAGTTGCAGCGTGGCTCGGACATATCGATTCCCTTTGAGTAATCAGTTACTTCTTGTTTTATATTTTTTACAATATCTAGATTTTGTTCAGTATATCCATCTAACCAGTTAGGTCAAGAACAGAAAATCGGCAACTCTCTAAATTAAAAAATTCATATTTCCCGCAAAGTGATAGTAGTACAGCCTTGCTGGTTAAATCTGTTTACTTCACTGTAAGCAATAACTTGTCGAGATATATTTGAGCGACTATCTTCAATAGTGAATGTCAAACTTACACATAAGCCAATAATGTATTGTCGAAAGCTGTACCCGGAACATACCTAGGGTGAGATAAGCAGAACTGACTATAACTAACCAAGGAAATTGATATGAAAAAGCTCGGTCTAGTCATGATTATTTTAGCGCTTAGCGCCTGTGCCTCTTCGCCTGCAACATGGAAAGGTATGTCTGAAGGAGATATTGCAGCATGGAAGGAAATTGGCTTTAATGCAGAGCAAGCTCAAAATTGGAATCGTGCGGGCTTCAACGCTGAGCAATCAGCAGCCTGGAGCAAGGATGGATTTAACTTAGAAGATGCACAAAGCTGGAAAGATCAATCCTTTACGCCTGAAGAAGCTAAAAGCTGGAAAACCAGCGGCTTTGATCTTGAAACTGCACTTGAATCACGAGAGCAAGGGCTAACGCCTGTAAAAGTAGAATAAAATCCACTTACAGTCTCCTAACGAGTGCTTAAATAAGCCTCAATATTTTCGCTACGCTCATCTTAATGGCTATGCATCCAGCCTGAGCCTCCTAGTTAAAAGCTGAGAGTGAAAAACTAAGCATAAAAAAGGTACGCAATTGCGTACCTTTTTTATGCTTACACTCTTTATACTTACACTTTGTTTTACTTAAATTATCTTGTCTTTATATTTGCTTTATTTACAGCCAATCGTCACTAACTCTTTTTGACTAAGCTAGAAATAAGCGCTCTTAACGCAGCAGGTTTAACCATTTTCGCCATATAGTGATAACCCCGCCTATGCATATCATCAATCAGATCTTTACGAGTATTAGCAGTGATAAGTATGCCCGGCAGATGCTCGCCATATAAACTTCGAATTCCGTCCATTGCATCAACGCCATTTTGACCATCATCCAAATGATAATCGGCAAGTACAATGTCAGGAGCCACTCCTTTAAGGCCAAGTTTGATCCGAGCATCGGCTAAATCTTTGGCACATATCACTTCACATTGCCAACGACTTAATAAACTCTCCAGTCCCGCTAAAATGGCTTCTTCATTATCAATGCACAGCACTTTCACACCCGCGAGTGGTTGCAGTAGTGACGGTACTTTCTTTGGCTTAGGAGCTGTGTTCTTCTCACCTAGTGGCACTCGAATGGAGAACGCCGAGCCTTTTCCAAGTTCAGAACTCACATTAATATCATGGGAGAGTACTCGACTAATTCTATCTGCTATCGCCAATCCAAGACCTAAGCCACTGACACTTTTACTCTGTGGATTATCAAGACGTTTAAACTCTTTGAAGATCTCTGTCGTTTCGCTTGCGTCGATACCGCAACCAGTATCAATAACTTGGATCTCAAGCTCGGCACCTCGATGACGACAACCTAGTAGCACTCTATTCCCCTTGGCATATCGATAGGCGTTAGTCAGGAAATTCTGCAGCACACGGCGTAATAAGCTTTGATCTGAGTTTATCGTTACCGAGCTAGCGACAAAACTGAACTTAATCAAGCAATCCTTAGACATAGCATCAAACTCAACGGCTAAACCGTCCAGCAAATCTGCTATAGAAAAGTCACGTCTATTTACCTCCACCATTCCAGAATCAAGCTTAGAGATATCAAGCAGATCGGTGAGTAGCTCACCGGCAATTTTAAGCGAACTATTCACATGATTAAGAGTCGTTTTCCCCTCCAGGTCAAGATTCGGATATTGCGACAAAGAAGCGGTAAATAATCTTGCGGCATTTAATGGTTGCATCAAGTCATGGCCTACAGCGGCAAGGAATCGACTTTTAGATGCATTGGCCATCTCCTCTTGCGCCTTAGCCTCGAGTAACTTGCTATTAAGCAAGGCTAACTCATAAGTACGTTCTTTAACTCTAGCCTCTAATGTTTCATTGGCCTCTTGCAGTGCTTCAGCTTGCTGGCGATACTGAGTAATGTCGGTAAAGTTCATAACAAAACCGCCGCCAGGCATTGGATTCCCCTGGATCTTAATCACTTTACCGTCTTTGCGTTGCCGCTCTGACACATGGGGCGTGCCATTGCGCATATGTTGCACCCGTTTTTCTACATGTGCTGCTATATCCCCTTCACCGCAATATCCTCGCTCAGCATTGAAGCGTACGACATCACTAATCGGCATACCTGAGTGCAAAAAGTTATCTGGATAATCATATAGCTCAGCGTATTTGTAATTCCAGGCAACCAAATTTAGGTCTTTATCGACCACACTCATGCCTTCATAAGCGTGTTCAATCGCTCCACGCAGCATGTCTTGGCTTAAGATTATTTTAGATGACGCTTCATCAACTAAACTAAACACTTCATCTAATGCTAAATCGCGGCCTTGCAAAACCGAATCCAGTACCAGTGATGCACTTGAGGCCCCTAACACCCCTGCTAACATATGCTCTGTGTGAGCGATAAGCTCTGGTGGCGCCATTTTATGCCAGCTATCACTTTTTACCGCCTCTTCTGAAAATGCAGAAAAGCTCTCATAAGCACGGGTTGGACTGACAAAGCGGCTGGCAAGAATAAGTAAGTCTTGCTGTGAAACCGCGACACTCTTACGATTATTGTCTTTTTTAAGCTGACCAGGTGTCACAAAAGCACTTGCTTGCATTCGCTCGGCAACACCCGCTCTAAACCAGACTGAACCCAGCATATAACAGGCACAGTTTGCCAATAAGGCAATCAGAATATCGCGCACATTGGGCGTGATAGATTCGAGCAGCGCAAAATCAGTCGTCATAATAGCCGGAGAATTCACCGCACCTTGCAGCAATATGTAACACCAACAACTAAAGCCAACCGCAAGCCCTAAGAACACACCACTACGGTTACCATGCTTCCAGTACATCCCCCCTATCAGTGCCGGAGCTAGTTGCGCAAAAGCACCAAATGACAGCATACCTAACGATGATAGCGAGTCATTGTCCATGAACGACAAGTAACTAAAATAACCTAGTCCTAAAATCAGAATGATTGCTAAGCGCCGTGCATTTAATAATAGCTGTGAAAACTGACTGAAATTTCGTGCTTTAATCTGGCCAGTGCGGAGCATTAATGGCACTAACCACTCATTACTCACCATGACACTAATGGTCACTACAGCAACAATCACCATGCCTGTAGCAGCAGAAAGTGTACCTAATAGGGCAACAACCGCTAGCCAAGGCTGATTCAACGCCAATGGAAGATTAATCACATAGGTGTCAGCTGCAACCGCATCACCCAGTAATAACTTACCCGCAAGTGCAAGAGGGGCAACAAACAGCCCAAATAGCAATAAGTAGAGAGGGAATAACCAACGCGCTTTTAAGATGGTGCGCTCATTTTCACACTCCACCATCATCACATGGAATTGCCGTGGCATACATAAAAACGCGGCCATACCAACTAGCAGCTCCGGCATTAAAGACTCAAGGCGGAGATTAGGCTTGTTAATTAAGTCACGCTCGCTAGCTTGTTGCCAGATATCACCAAAGCCATCAAAGACACCGAAGCTAATAACAATACCTACCAGTAAAAAAGCCCCTAATTTAACTAACGATTCGAAAGCGATGGCTAACATCATTCCCGGATTATGTTCAGTTGCATCGAGTTTTCGTGTTCCAAATAAAATGGCAAAAATCGCCAAAATTGCAGTGATAATCAATGAGACTTTACTGCCATTAAACAATGAACCATCGGGCTGAAAAAGGTTGAGGCTGAACACCATCGCTTTTAGCTGTAGTGCAATATAGGGCATGATCCCAAAGAGGGCGATGAGGGTAACAATGGCGGCAAGTAACTGAGATTTGCCATATCGCGCGGCAATAAAGTCAGCAACAGAGGTAATATTTTGCGCTTTAGAGACAATGACCATTTTGCGCAGTAAGCTGAAACCAAAAACAAAAATAAGAATAGGGCCGATAAAAATGGGCAAGAAAGACCACAGATCTTGAGCTGATTGACCAACGGTACCGAGAAAACTCCACGAGGAGCAATACACCGCCAGGCTTAAACCGTAAATCCAAGTCTGGATCCGTTTAGTGATCCCACTGAACCAACGCTCCGCGCCCCAAGCAAGCAGAAACAGTAGCAACACATAAATGAGGGCAATGCTGCCAACCAAAACAGTCAAATTCATAGGATTCTCTTTTTTTAAACTATTTTGCGGTAAAAAACGAATGAAATCCAGCCGAAATAAAATTACAAGCAACTAAAAAATAAGGAAAATATTTTACTAGACCAAGGTCTAATAGAGAAATCCCTCTCTCTCAATCCATACTCAGCTTACGCATTATTAGATAAGGGAAGCCCAATGAGCACGCAGTCTCTCTATAAAGTACCAAGTGAAATCGCTGCAAACGCACTTGTAAACGATGAACAATATAAAAAAATGTATCAAGAGTCGATTGTAAATCCTGAAGGTTTCTGGAGAGAACACGGCAACCGTATCGACTGGATCAAACCTTTTACTAAGGTAAAGAAAACCTCTTTCGATGACCACAACTTGTTTATTAAGTGGTTCTATGACGGCACGCTCAACGCATCCGCAAACTGTTTAGACAGACACTTAGAACACGATGCCGATAAGCTGGCGATTATTTGGGAAGGCGATGACGCAAAAGATCAGCGCACCCTTACCTACGGCGAGCTACATGCGCAAGTGTGTAAATTCGCTAATGCACTTCGAAGCCAGGGCGTACGCCGTGGCGATGTAGTCACTATTTACATGCCTATGGTGCCTGAAGCGGCTATTGCTATGCTTGCATGTGCCAGAATAGGTGCCATTCACTCTGTTGTCTTTGGTGGGTTCTCACCAGACTCGATTGCCTCACGTGTCATTGACGGTAATTCAAAAGTAATAATTACCGCCGATGAAGGCATTCGTGCAGGCCGGATCATTCCACTGAAAGCCAATATCGATGATGCACTTGCTCACCCTGATGTGGATTGCATCGAAAAAGTCATCGTGATGAAGCGTACTGGCGGCGACATCAACTGGGTTGAGGGTCGTGACATCTGGTGGGAGTCTTTAATGGAGACGGCATCAGAGCATTGTATTGCAGAAGAAATGGGCGCAGAGGATCCACTGTTCCTACTATATACATCAGGTTCAACCGGTAACCCTAAAGGTGTGCTACACACTACGGGTGGTTATATGGTTTACGCAGCCATGACCCACGAATATGTCTTCGACTATAAAGACGGTGAAGTCTATTGGTGTACTGCTGATGTAGGCTGGATCACCGGCCATTCTTATATGGTTTACGGCCCGCTAGCCAATGGCGCAACAGTGCTTATTCATGAGGGCGTACCAAACTACCCAAGTCCTGCACGTCTAGGTGAAATGATTGACCGCCACAAGGTAAATATTCTTTATACGGCACCAACCCTTATCCGCGCGCTGATGGCGGAAGGTAAAGAGCAGTTTGCAGGGTTTGATGGTAGCTCTTTGCGTATAATGGGCTCGGTAGGTGAACCGATTAACCCTGAAGCTTGGCGCTGGTACAACGATGTGATTGGCCATGAAAAGTGCCCAATTGTAGATACTTGGTGGCAAACGGAAACTGGCGGTATTTTGATTAGCCCGCTCCCTGGTGCAACAGATACTAAACCGGGCTCTGCAACCCGTCCATTCTTTGGTGTGCAGCCTGCACTTGTCGATAATATGGGTAATATTGTTGATGGTGCCAACGAAGGTAACTTAGTTATCTTAGATTCTTGGCCTGGGCAGATGCGAACAGTATTTGGTGACCATGACAGGTTTGTACTGACATACTTCAAAACCTTTAGAGGCATGTACTTTACTGGTGATGGTGCTAAGCGCGATGAAGACGGCTATTACTGGATCACAGGCCGTGTTGATGATGTGATTAATGTGTCAGGTCACCGCTTAGGTACTGCTGAGGTTGAAAGTGCGCTAGTCGCTCATGAGCTAGTCGCTGAGGCCGCTGTTGTCGGTTATCCACATGACATCAAAGGACAAGGGATTTACGCCTATGTCACTTTGACCAAGGGCTCTGTAGAGACAGAAGAGCTACGTCAGGAACTTCGCCAATGGGTAAGAAAAGAGATTGGCGCCCTTGCCACACCCGATCTGATTCAATGGGCAGGCGGTTTACCTAAGACGCGTTCAGGTAAAATCATGCGTCGCTTCTTACGTAAGATTGCTGCAAATGAAGTTACTAACTTAGGTGACTCGTCTACACTCGCCGACCCTGCGGTAATAGATACATTGATTGAAAGCCGACTTAATCGCAGCGAGTAAGCCTTAGCGAATATATCTTAGCAATAAAGCCAAGATAAACAATTCTATTGTTTGACCTCCCTAGCCCCTCTCAGAGGGGCTTTTTTTTATGCCTCATCTTGCGCTGGAAAGTCGTCATAAAACAATCCTCAAAATTTTGCTTATCGCATTGAGCCAAATGTGGGATCATTTCCTTTATAAAGTCGTATTTAATTAGGTTCTTTTCGTGCAACTGAGAGATTATCAGCAGCAATCTGTTGACGCAGCGATTCAACATTTCAAATCAAGTTATGACTCCGCAGTTTTGGTTTTACCGACTGGCGCAGGTAAAAGTATCGTCATCGCTGAACTCGCCAGAATAGCTAAAGGCCGAGTGTTAATCCTTACGCACGTTAAGGAATTAGTTGCTCAAAATGCAGAAAAAGTGGGGCTATTAACCACCGAAGCTAAAATCTACTCGGCGGGACTCAACCAAAAGTCCACCGACGGTAAAACCGTTGTTGCCAGTATTCAATCAGCGGTAAAGCAACCCGCTCAATTTGATGAGCCATACAGCTTAGTGATTATTGATGAATGTCATCGAGTTAGCCCTGATAAAGATAGTCAATATCAGCAGCTACTCACTCACTTAAAGTCTAAAAATAGTCATATTAGATTACTGGGGCTAACCGCAACGCCCTACCGACTCGATTTAGGCTGGATATATCGCCATCATTACCACGACAAGGTTGGCAACACCGAAAAGCCTGTATTTGAAAAGTGTATATTTGAACTCCCAATGCGCCCACTGATTAAACAGGGATTTTTAAGCCAACCTAAGATGTTTGATGGACTCAGTGCTCAATATGACTTTAGTGAGCTAACGGCCTCGCCAACGGGTGAATACAATGAAAAAGAAGTTAACTCCATCCTTAACCATTGCGGCCGTGCAACCACCGCCATCGTTAAGCAATTAATCGCATTTGGACAACATCGGCAAGGGATCATTATTTTTGCCGCCACGGTTAAGCATGCTGAAGAGGTTGTCAGCAAGCTCCAAGGTGAACAAGTGGCACTGATCACAGCTAAAACCTCTCGTGATGATCGAGATACCTTAATTCAAGCGTTTAAAGCAAAACAAATTAAGTATCTCGTCAATGTTGCAGTGTTAACTACAGGCTTTGACGCTCCTCATGTCGATCTTATTGCAATACTGCGCCCTACCGCTTCTGTAAGCCTTTTTCAACAAATGGTTGGCCGCGGTTTAAGAGTTGATAAAAATAAGACTGAGTGCCTTGTTATTGATTATGCAGCCAACGGCTATGACCTATTCTACCCAGAAGTGGGTCAACCCAAGCCCAACAGTAAGTGTAAGCCAGTGCAGGTACACTGCCCAGTGTGCGACTTTGCTAATATATTTTGGGGCTTAACCGATAATGATGGTGACATTATCGAGCACTTTGGCCGCCGCTGTCAGGCTCTACTAGAGAGGGATGGACGTAAAGAGCAATGCGATTTTCGATTTCGCTCTAAAGCTTGCCCTAATTGTGGTGAAGAAAACGATATTGCTGCAAAAGTGTGTCAGCACTGTCAGGCCATTTTAGTCGACCCTGATAAACGATTAAAAGAAGTCCTACAGCAGAAGCATCACCACCTTTTTAAATGTCAAAGTATGCTTCTCGAACCACAAGCTGAACGTTTGGTTGTTCGATATATTGATCTTGATGGCAATGACTTTTGCCGCTACTTCAAGATGCAAACTCCTGCACAAATTCGTGCTATGTTTGCCCTATTTATCTTCCCTCATAGTCGAACACCAGGCATCAAGCATAAGAAGTACAAATCAGCACAAGAAGTCAGTGATGATTCAAACCTGTTCAGAAAACCAGACCTGTTATTACTGAAAAAAGGTAAAAAAGGCTGGGAACTGATGGAGACTATTTTTGATTACAAAGGTCGTTATCAAACTGATAAGTCACAATTTGAAGAAAAATCAGCAATACGATTAACATGACCTCTAATATCGATTAGAACAATTGCAATAGCTATGATATAAAGTGCTCAAGCTATTTTTGAGGAAGCTATTATGTTCGTTGTTATTTTTGGTCGTCCAGGTTGCCCATATTGTGTTCGTGCAGTCCAAGTTGCTGAGCAACTTACAGAAAAACGTGAAGATTTTAAATTCAAGTATGTTGATATCCACGCTGAAGGGATCAGCAAAGCGGACTTAGAAAAGACAGTTGGTAAGCCGGTCGAAACCGTCCCACAGATCTTTGTTGACCAAGTTCATGTTGGTGGCTGTACTGAGTTCGAACAATATGTAAGAGATAACAACTTAATGCCAGCTGCATAAAGTTAAGTACAATAAAAAAGGAGGCTATCGCCTCCTTTTTTATTGTACTCAGTCACACTTAATAAGTCTTTCTGCTCAACTAGAGTACATATTTCATCGAGAAAATGACGCGATTCAGTTCACCGTCTACACCATTTTCTTTGGTGTTTTTCGCATACATATACTCAACACCCACAGTTAATGGTTTAACTGGCGAATAAAGTAAGTTGATATAGCCTGAATAAGAGTCCTTATTTACAGTCCCCCCCGTAAGAGCAACCTTATTATCCGCTTTAAAACCCGAACCTGTGATACTGGTTCTCCATTTATCATTCCACCAGTGACGATAAGAAATAAAACCACCATATGACTCAATGGTCTGAATATTACCTTTAGCATCAAGTACGCCAGCGTTGGCATAGTTTAGCGCCATATAACGCCCTAATCCTTCACCATAGGTAGCAGACATCTTGATATCATCTTGACCTACAGGGATAACACCAGTGAAACTCAAACCATAACCGAATTCTGACGAATCTATAGGATTAGCTGTATTTTTATCCATTTCGACATTTAACTGACGAGCAAGGCCTGCAAAAGTAAATGCCATACCACTTTCAGTTTTCATGTTATAGCGAGCGACAAAATCAGGAACCATCCCACTACCACTGGTTATTCGACTGCTACCACCTGTTGCATTGCGGTAACTATTAACCGTTGTCTCAGGGTTTTCTGCCGAGAACTGAAAACCACCATTAGTGTATCTAACCTGACTTTGACGAACAAAGGGCGTACCATCTGCCGCGCCAATAAAATCGAGATTTTCAGGTAGTGCTCCCGGATTTTGGAAAGTGGTCCACATCTGTCCAGCGGCCCAATTATCAAAACTCACAAATGCTTGGCGAATACGTGGCGAATAGCTATTGGACACGCGCTCATTACCATTATCCGTGGTCATAAAGTCGAGTTCAATAAAGCCTGATAACTTATGGCCATCAAGATCTGTAGATGTTTTAAAATTAAACCGTGATTCTCGTGCTTGGAAATCGACGACTTGCTTACCATTACTTGGATCGCCATAAATAGTACCTGGCACATAAAATTGACGAGATAAACTACCTGAACCTGGCGCACCATTGCTGTAATCACTAAACATTACATCTGCTTTGACATAACCACCAAATTTAAACTCAGTATCAGCTTGGACACCGAAGCTCATTGCTGCAATAGTTGCCGCACCAATAAGCGTTAATTTTGCTTGTTTCATTCCCTTTCTCCCTGATATTTTTATTATCCATACAAAATATGACCGAGTTAACAACTAGACAACATTAGCAATAGGTCTATCAGACCAAGGTAGAACACTCATTACTAATTAACCATATTCGCATTTAACGATTAAAATATTAGTAAAGAATTATACAAAGTGTTAATTCTAGATAAGAAATTGATCCACTATACTGCAGGTGACAATAAAGACATTACAGTTATCAGCTTGGAAGTAAAACTCCGAAGCTTATCAAACCCCACTTAATAACCTTCAAATTCAAACGCTTAGCGAGCAAATCGTGTTTCACATCTTCTTTTGACACAAATTTGAAATTTTAGTGTAACGCTTGAAAATATCTTTAAGACTATTATAAAAAAATAGCGGAGCTTAACAATACAGAGCTCTAGTAACCTTGCTTCTCTCAAACAAAACTATCTACTTTAATTCCATTCCAGCGTAATTAAAGCGACAGTTCCAAACTTTTATAAGTGCGCAAACACTCTCCAGAATTTATTTGGTTGCATGCTAGGCTGGTGTCTCCTCATTAATCTCGACAATAGTTAACTCAAACTAATCCTAAATTGTATGGGGTAATGAACATTGCAGCTTTTCAATTAGAAGCTTCGACCAATTCGGTCAATTCGGTAAAGGGTAAATCCAACCCCATGTTCAATAATAAACAGCAATGTGATAATGAAATATTAAAGGCTGACTGCGACTTTAAAATCATACAGAGAAGAGTATTGGAGATAAAACTAACAAGTCGTTAGTTGTGAAGGATTCGAACTTTCGAGCAATTGAACTAATTAAACAGAGAGTAAAGCTAACTGTATGATCAATAATTAGCAGGATCAATTATGCATTCGACTAAGCTATCAACGCATAATCTATAGGTACAGATATAGTTACATAAAACGAATAGACGGTGTACTTGCTAGTGATATTTCTGACTGAATAGGGAAAGTATATCGAGGATATTTGATAAGTGGTGGGCTGTGAAGGATTCGAACCTTCGACCAATTGGTTAAAAGCCAACTGCTCTACCGACTGAGCTAACAGC
>NZ_JBRILW010000023.1:0-89401 GCF_052977125.1 Shewanella sp. 30m-14
CCAGTGCCAGTGCCAGTGCCAGTGCCAGTGCCAGTGCCAGTGCCAGTGCCAGTGCCAGTGCCAGTGCCAGTGCCAGTGCCAGTCTCGGTAGTTGTTAAAGTGGGTTTATTTTGCAGGGGACTAACTTGCTGAGCATTAGTATCTGTTGTCACCGCTACCGTAAAGTGAGGCTGATTATGCTCATTTGCGCTAAAGGTCAGCGGTTGTGCAATCGTGCTTAACTCGGGGCTTTTATCAGAAGTGGCATGAAAATGCGCTCCGGCTCTGAAACCTGAGGTTTGGATAGCGCTATGCAAACGTGTTCCTGTTGTTTGTTGATCTTGGCTATCTTGTGATGCTGGAGGGGTAACTTGCTCGTCTTTACTGGGCTGGATAGCTGATGTTTGAGCTTGTACATTGTCATTATTTGAACGTGTCGATGCTAGAGGATCTTCGCTAGGTGTGGCTTCCTTGTTTGAGGGGCTAGTGTCTACACCTGCTATGGGGCTGGCAGCGCTCCAAGATTTATCGGCAACGAGATCTTTATTACCAATGCTTGTCGCTTTCTCGGTATCTCGAAGCTCTTTTGCTTTTAAGCGATCAACATCTTTGTCGAGTTGTTTGGCTTTTAACTTGGATTTTAGATCGCGTTTTTTTTGCTGCGCGTGTTCGCTATCGGTGGCGTGATTAGGTGTTTTAGAGGCTGATGTGTGCTTATTCTCGTCATGACTCATTATTTACATCCTCTTTATCGCTCACCAAAAGCTTCGGTTACGTTAGTAAATACAGGCTTCCATAGATATTGAAATACCGTTTTGTCTCCAGTGACGATGTCTGCTTCACCAGTCATGCCAGGGATTAGATCAAACTGACCCGGTTTATCGGAAAAATAGGGTTTATCGATGGCAATTTGCACCTTGTAAAATACGCCGCCTTTTTCATCGGCATCGGTGCTCGGAGATATCCGTTTGACTATGCCGTCAAGGGCGCCGTAGCGACTGTAGTCAAAGGCATCAATTTTGATCCGTACAGGTTGACCAACACGAACGAAGCCGATATCTCGCGGAGAGAGTTTAGCTTCCATTAAGCCGGTTTTGGTCATAGGTACAATTACGGCAACCGTTCCACCTGGTTGGATAACACTGCCAGATGACGTGGAGGGGATGGATTGAATAATGCCATCGACGGGGGCGGTCATGGTATTTTCAGAGACCAGAGATCCAGATGATTTTAAGCGGGCAATAATACCCAGCAGTTCAGCCTGAGCATCGGTACGTTTTTCCCCAACTTCTTTGAGCAAGGTTGCTTGTTTCTGTTTCAGCTGTTGCTCTAAATTGAGCAAGTTTTTGGCCAGCACTTGTTGCTTACTTTCCATGCTTTTTAGCTCACGGATATAGGCATCAAGCTTTTGCTGCGACTCTAAAATACGTAGCTTAGAAACAGCTTGCACTTCGGTGACCGATTGCATCATCTTAAGTGTCTGCTCTGCGGTTTTAATCTGATCGCTTAACGGTGGAATTTCTGCTTGTAAGCCGTCAATTTCAGCTTGGGATTTAGCAATGTCTGACTCAGAAAGCCTTGCTACAGCAGTGCGCTCCTCATTCATACGCTTAAGTGAGGCGGTATGTAGCTTGACCAGTTGTGGGTACTCAATGGCAAACTCAGTAAAGTCGGCGTCACGCTTATCGATAAAGGCATCGTAACGTTCAATTTTGAGTAGTAAATTAGCGCGTTTACTGGCGAGCTCCTCCTCTGCCGATTGACTGTCAATCGAGACAAAGGTGGCAAGTATATCGCCCTCTTTAACGACATCGCCTTCTTCGACTTCAACAGAAGCAATGGTGCCTCCTGTACGGCTTTGAATAACCTGTCTATGTCCTAGCGGTACCACTTGGCCTTTGGACTTAGAGATCTCTTCAACATGGGTAAAAATAGACCACAGCAGCATGATCAGGATAGAGCCTGTGATAAGCAAAATAATACGCTTGATCAGCTTTCGCTCCGCTGGCGCCTCAATCGCATCGGTAAACTCGTGCTCAGGCCAGACTCGATTTGCTAGTTGTCGATTATCCATTAGAGAGGTTCTCCTGAGATGACGCAGCTGGTGGTTGCTGAGGTGCTTGTTCTGGAATGGGGCCGGCGTAAACCACAGCACCTTTATCTAAAATTACGACTTTGTCGGCTTGCTGGATCAACTCTTGGTCATGACTGGTAAATAGCACCGTTGCCTGTCCTTTAAGTTCACTAAAGGTTTTGAGGAGTTGCGCCTTAGCTATAGGGTTACGGTTAGCAATGGGTTCGTCTAGTACGATAAATCTGGACTGCTTAAGTAAGGCGCGAGCCAGACTAATATAGCTACCTTCAACGGCAGAGAGAAGCGTGTGACCGCGATTAAATAGGTTGATGTTTAAGTCATTTCCAAGTGCATTGAGCAGTGAGTTTGCTCCTGCGTCTTTTAAGGCTTTAGTCAGCTCCGCATCTGTCGCTTCAGGTTTTGCTATGCGCAGGTTCTCGGCTAAGGTGCCAGGAAATAGGTCCGGTTCTGCAGGACAAAAAGCGGCCCACTGTCTAAAAGCTTCAGGATCATATTGCTTAAGATTCTTACTGTTGACTGTGACATAGCCAGCTTGGGCTTCAACAACACCGATCGCCGCCAATAGCATTGAGGTTTTACCGCAAGCATTTGGACCGATAATCGCAACGTTTTCTCCAGGCTCAATATCGACGGTAACACCGGCTAGGGATGGCTCTAAGTCTGCAGAATAGCGTAACGTTACATGTTGAAAGCTGATGCCGGGTGCTTGATGTGTATCGGGTGTATCGAGCCTAAGCTCGTTTTGTTCAGTGCTTGCTTGCATAAAACGATCAAACTGAGTAATTGCAGAGCCCATCATGGTGATTTTTTGGCTGGAGGAAAAAGCCAGTTGAGCCGGCCCCGTGATCCGCCAAATCAGCATGACGCAAGCGATGAGTGCTCCCGGACTGATGCTCTGGTTTAACACCAAGAAAATCCCTGTAAATACGGTGACTAACGCAGTAAGCAGGCTCATTGCATGAGCGACGGCGGCATTAAGGCCATTGCGTTTTGCGTATAAAAAGTTTTGTCGACAGTTCTCTTTGCATTGACGAGCAAATTTAGTATTCCAGCCGTCAGTTTCTCCACTGGTTTTTAATTGTAATAGGTTCTTTGCTAGCTCATTAATCGAGTTTTGATAATCACCACTAATCGTCGGTGAAGCCGATTGTGCATATCTATTAACAGCTTTCATTACGAGGTAAAAAAGCAATAGCATCACAATGGGGACGATGACTAACCAACCACTTAGTAGGGCGATGGTCACAAAGGCGATGAGGGTAAATGGCAGATCGACCAAGCCTGCGCCGCCGGGACCGGCTAACAAAGTTCGTACTTTTTCAGCGTTGCGCATTCTTGCCATATGATTGGAGATCCCCACTCGAGAGAGCACCATCAAAGGCATGCTGAGTAGTCGTCTAAAGGTCAGATCGGAAAGATCTCTGGCGAAACGGTTGCTGGTGGTGGCTAATACATTGGCGCGAGTTAATCGGCTGGCGACTAATATTCCCAATGCGAGCGCTGCGCCGAGTGCAATGCTGGGGAGTACATTGGGAGCTTGCCCACCAATGACTTTATCGTAAACCGCCATGGTAAACAGGGGAACAGCCAGGCCTGTCAGGCTTGAAAGCAAACTAAGCCAAAATACTGGACGATACCATTTAGCCCTTTTGCTCATGTGCGCGGCAAAGGCGCGAATATTTTGTTTACTGCTTGGCAGGTATTCGATAACAAACAGGTGTGCAGGTTTGGGGATGGCACTTTCTTGAATGCTTTGCCATTGATCTGTAGCGATATCGAAAGCTTCAAATAGCTCGTCACGGCGGCGAGCAATAAAGGCGGGCTCAGTTTCGGGTACCACAATAAATGGATGGATCGATTGAGCGATGGCTTGCTGGTGTAACTTGTACACTGAAAAGCCGATATGGTGCTTCTTGAGTAAGCCTGCTAACTGAGAGGTATCAATATCTTGGAACGTTTGGTCATTGATTAAGTTGGTCGCTTGAGCAAAAAGTCCAAGCTGTTGAAATAAACTGATGAGTATGGGTTTTAGCTCTGGCATGTCAGGCTGCTTTTCAGAATGAACACTTACGGGATCTGTCGTCATCATATTCATCCTTGTGCCGGTGATGTTGTTGGCAGTATTTCACACTCGCCATTTGCGCTGACATTGACCCGCAAATCACTTTGACTGTTAAGGGTGTCAAAGTGAGAGGCGCACAATATGGTCATCTTGCCTTGGTACTGTTTAAGTACTGTCAGCAAGCGCACCTGTGAGTCGGTATCTAATGAGATCAATGGCTCATCGAGTAATAAAATAGAAGGTGACTGCACTAACGCCCTTACCAATGCAATGAGCTTAATCGCCCCCTTATTAAGCATTTGACTGTCATTCACGCCGACTTCGGTTTGGTAACCTGCGGGGAGTTTCGCGATACTCACCGTCAAACCTAAAGCTTCGGCTATCTCCATCGCTCTTGATTCTCGCTCCGGTCTAAACATGGTCATATTTTCTAGTAGGCTGCCCGCAAAAAGAGTGGGCCAGGGGGATACATAGGTGACTGATTGGCGATATTCGTTGGCGTTATGCTCTAGCTGTGCAATGCCTGCGATATAAATTGTTCCTTGCTCTAAATGGTGAAATGCGCCAACAACACTCAATAATAAACTGGCGTGGGTTAGTGGATCTGATGTGATAGTCACTAAGCTACCCGAAGGAATATTCAGGTTAAAGTTCGCGAGTTTTGCGCCTACTTGGTGACTTGCTGCAGCTTCAAAGGTAATCGGCCCAAGGGGGAGTTTTTGATGATACTGAGTGTGACCGTTAAAGGATTCTAGAGGTAGCTTGGCTAAATCATCGACATGAGACATGGCTGTTTTAGCTGATACGAGTCGAGATCGTAAACTGATGATTGCGCTAAGAGGAGCGATTGCGCGTCCAGCTAAAATTGAACAAGCGGCTAGGCCACCAGTCGTTAAATCTCCATCTAGCACTTCCAAGCAACCAATCAGTACGATTAATAAGGTCGTACCTTGGGATGCGCCTTGAATAAGTTCTTGTAGCTTGGATGAAAGCCAGTCGACCTGTTGTTGCAGTGCAAGACGGCGGTAATTGATCTCATTGTACGTTGTCGATAGTCGCGTCTCCATTGCTAAGGCTTTTGCCGTGGTTAACCCCGACAATACCAATATCAGCATACGAGAGCGTTCATTATCTGTTAGCGCTAACGCTTCAGTGACTCGGGTTAATTTTTGGCCTATCACTAGCACCAAGGCCCCAATAAGCGCCCAAACGATAATGGGAATAAACACGAGTGGGCCACCTATATAGGCGACGAGTGCTAAAAAGATCAGGACAAATGGAAAATCCATCAAGGCAACTAAGGCTTGGCCTGAATAGAGTTCACGAATGGCAGCAATGCTTGCCAGTCCATTAGAAACCTTACCCGCTCCGAGATTTTCCACATGATGGTAATCAGAACGCATCAGGGCGCTAACAAGGTTAGTGGTCGTTTTGAGCTCAAAGTTAGCCGCGGATGACGCCAACATCCAGCTACGAGCATAGCGTAGTAGTAACTCCAGCAAGATAGCGACTGCAACGGCAGAGACCAGCACACTTGCGGTGCCGTAGCCTTGATTCGGTAAAATACGGTCGTAGATTTGCAGCATGGTAAAGGGGAGGGCAAGTGAGAGCAAATTGATGAAGATTGAGGAAAGAAACAGTTCGGCCCAAGCCCGATTACTGTTTATTAAGCTTAAGTTTTTTCTCATTTGCTGACCTCATCCTAGACGGAGTAAAACAGTGTTTAAATGATAGCCCATAAATGGGTGTTTACAGTAACTTAACTTAAATTTAACAGCATGGATATAGTCAAAAAGAAGCATTAGAAGAGTTTTCTTTATGGGTGCACAAGGGGGAGAGGCGGTTAACTAAAAGGCATAATGAAAAAGAGTCAGCCAGCGGATGTCGATAATGCTGGCTGACGAATCACCTTACTACTGGAGTCTCTGCAAGGTCAGTTGGCAGGATTATGGGTCGTTATTACTGATGATTATCCGTTGCTGTTAATGTTATTTTGCGTGTTTTTGGCCTGCTTTCACTTTCATCGGATCTCCGTCATAGCCTAAGGCTTGCCAATCGAGTCTGCCTTGTTTGCTATGACAATCCTTACACTTGAGGGCATCCTCCTTAGGTGAAACCATATGGTTGATTGGCCACCACATCTCTGTGGCAGCAAAATCATATTCACCACTGTACTTAAGTCCTTTTTCGGCCATAGTTTGATTTTGCGCCATGCCCAGTTGAGCAGCTTTATCCCAGTCAAAAGTTTTCCAGTAGCCATCTTTACCAAAGACTTTTGGGGTGATGAAGATATTTAACTTCTTGTCGTAGATCTGTTTACCCGTATGTACTTTAAAAGGTGCGATTTTGGCTTTAGGATCCTTGATGTTGCCTAAAGGATGAGTCAGCTTAGTGACAGCGTTAGGCTGTATTTTATCGCCAGCCATATAAGCATCGGCTTTACCGTTATACCAGGCGTATTGAGGTATAACATTCTTAGCCCATACGAAGTCACCTTTCTTTTTCATGTAGTTGTGCTTGCCATATTCATCTCGGGTTTGTTCCCGGTCAGAGCCCGCGGTTGACCAGTCCCAACTCATTTTTGTTGGTTCGTTTTTAGCAAATTCAGGAATATGACAGGTTTGGCAGGCAACCGCTTGACTGTGCTCATTAAGCTTGCTGTTTTCATGGGGCGTACTCTCGTGACAGTTTACGCAGCCGATTGGGTTATTACCTCCAGGTGAGACGCCCATGGCATTACCTGTTATTTGGTGATTGAGCGTGGCGTGACAGTCTTGGCACTGAAAGTCATTACCGTCAGTATCCATATGCACATCGGTACGTTTGTCTGGGTAAGACATAGAAGAATCAAGATCGCCGTGTTTGACGCCATCGCCCCCGCCACCATAGAAGTGGCAGGTTCCGCAGTTGTCTCGCACAGGTGTTCCTACATTTTGCGCCACCCGTTCAAGGTTGACTTTCTTTGAGACTTCACCCGCGCCAGCAGGGTCTTTGACGTAGGTGCCGGTGGTGTCGTGGCAGATAAGACAGTCGACCTTGGTCATATCGGTAAAGTCGAAGTTATTGTCTTTCCAGCCGTAACCCGCATGACAGCTTGTGCAGCGGGGCTCGTTACTGGAGATCGCAACACAGAAATTATTAATGGTATTTTTCTTGCCACGCTTTACGCTGCGCCCAGGAAGAGACTGCTCTAGTTCCCAGGTCCAGTGTGATGATTTCATAAAGTCTGCGGCATGATCTTCATGACATTCTATGCACTGAGTTGTAACGTCTGAACCCGTTGCAAATGGCCCTTGGATAAACTCACTATGGTCTTGGGCTGCCCAGGTGCTAGTGCAGTGTAGGAGCATAGTGAGCAGGCTGAGTGTGATAGCTATGGTTTTCATGACGAATCTCCATCCCCTCGGTAATTAGCCGAGGGGGAATCCATTTTTGTTAGAAGTTGACGGTGAGAGAGGCGTTAACATCAAAGGCGGTGTCGACGACGGGTAACATTGAGTAAGCCGTGCCTGCGATAACCTCATCGATATCTTGAGGTGCTCCTACAGGCGTGCCGCTACCCGTATATTCAAAGTCATAGTAGAGACCTGCAAGCTTGATAAACATACGTGGATTGATATCAAACATGTAATAGGCTTCGCCGACATGGCCACGAGTCGCTAGCTTACTGCCGATAGGGTCGTCTTGCGCTTGCGTGAATGGGGTCCAGTATTTAGACCCATAGTTATATTCGAGACCAAATTTTCCGTATGGGGCAGGGATCTGAATACCGACATAGGCACCGTAACCCTCTTTTGGACCACTGTCGTCAGCGGCACTTGGCATCATGATGATCTCAGTGCCATCGGCGTTAAGCTGAGCTTCAAAAACGGCATCACTTAACATGCCACCGAACATGCCTGCGTTGCCGTTACCATCAGCGCGTGTCCAACCACCAGAGATAAACCATTTCACGTCATTATCTTCTTCACGTGCAAAGCCGATCCCACCTAAGAACATATCGCCAATAACACCGCTGGGCTGTACTCGAGTTTCAAAGTTAAAGTTGCTGAACTTCTGCATATCTTGATACATAGTTGGCGCAAAAATGCCCGCTAGCTGAGTCGGGAAGGCCATGGTGCCTTTAAAGCCATCATTGACATCTTTGGCGCCAAAGAGGGTGAATTGAAGAAAGTTTTTGCCATCATTTATCGCATCAATATTAAAGCCACCTAAGTGAGTATCTTTGGTGACGATATCGCCAAACATTTCGCCATTACCCCACTGGGATTCAAAGCCTTGGCCATAACAGATACGCACAACTTGGCCATCGACTCCGGTCAACTCTCCGAGCTTGTATCCTAATGTGGCACCATCGAAGTTAAAGTTGACTAAGTGACCTGATGGCGTTCCGCCTCGTTGCTCATTTTCACGATATTGGGTTGGGGGGCCATAGGTTGAAGGCCGACGTCCAATGGAGAGATAGAATGGTGAACCGTTGATGTTCTTCCAGTCGAAATAAGCGCGCTCGACTCTTAGCCAGTCGCCACTGGTGTTACCGCTGCTGGTGCCATCCATGGTAAATGAGCGCCAAGAATCGAATACTTGCACTCCGGTAGAGTCGCCCCAGTTTTTATACATAGAGAGCCGGCCCGCAAAACTGACGTTGTCCCAGACTTTGGCTTTTAAATTGAGGCGTAACCTTGTGGTGTAAAAAATATCGTTATCGATATCTTGAGTGGTTTTTTGAGCTAAAACATAAGGCATGATCCCCTGAAGCTGACCACTTTGGAATGCCGCCGCTAAATTCGGATCTGCCGCCATCATTTTACCTAAAGGTGAGCTTGGATCATTTGGCATGCCAAATGCGCCGGACATCGCTTTGGCACCAAAGTCACTAAAATTGACCTTTATTGCAGGGTTCCAGGTCACGTTTTGATAGTGAAGTGAGTGAGCTTTGGTACGAAAGTCGCCAGTGATCAAAATTCTGTCGAGGGCGGAGTGGCGCTCATTGTTATCGACGCGATCATTGAGATCGTCAATCTCGCTGGTGATGTCCTCTAGCTGTTGCTTTAGATCTGAAATTTTTTGAGCGTCGTTTTCATTGGCATATACACTGCCAGATAAGGCGATAGCATTGGCAACGAGTAGTGATATAAGGGTACGCATAACATCTCTCCTTTCGAGGTTTGACTTATCTTGCTGTTGTCTTGTCTCGATTGATGTTGAGGGGCAACCTGGACTTGGCTGATTTTTGGCAGCACGAGGCCCTGAGGCTTTCCCCATTTTTAATTTATCTGTTGGTTACTCTGAGAATCTAAGAATGGTGGTAAGTCGGCTTACCGCGTCTTAGCCACAGGTTTGCGGTTGATCTGAGTCAGCCGCATGGTCATAAAGGAACTGTTGAATATCTTTTAAGTCCTTTTCAGATAGCGCATTAAAGGCTTCTTGATCACCTTTGTGCTTCATACGTTTAAAGAAGCGATCCCACTGGCTCATGGTTTTTGTCATTGGAGTGATCTCTCCCCCCACATCACCTTTGCTATGGCAGGCTTTACACTCTTTTTTATAAAGGTGCTTACCCTTTTTAGGGTTACCGCCGTCTGCAGCCTGGGCTTGAAGCCCCAAAGACAGCGCAAGGGCAAGGCCTATTCCGATTTTTGAGATTGTTTTCATCATCAATTCCTTACTTTTTTATAGGTTTGATGCCGTCCTTTGCGTGGTTAATTAAATGCTTTAAAAATGCTTCCGTGTTGTTACTAAATTTAGCAGGTGTTGTTGGGTTAAATATTGAGCTTGATCATGTTCATGATAAAAATCTAATTGATAAAAAGATCATTGAATAAAATCTAATGGAGGTTGGCGTGTGTGTGCTTGCTGTTGTTTTTAAAGGGTTTTATGGTTTTGAGTGTGATTTTGATTATCTGTTTTTGTCTTGCGGAGTGTTTTTGGTGCGAGGTCTGTGTCACGTTTTTGGGTTTTAGCTATCCCTAAAGTGATAACTAGGTTGACTTGCTGTTAATAAAAAGCCCTAGCAGAAAGACTGGAAGGGCATTAACTTGTGTGAGGGAAGATTAAGGCTGTTGACGCGTAGGTGCTAATACGATTTCACGCACACATACATTTTGTGGTTGCTCGAAGGCGAACACGGCTGCATCAGCAACCGCTGTTGGCTCAATCACTCCGCCCATGAACTCTTTCCACTCGTTGTAACCCGCTTTGATCTCTTCGCTGGTGGTGTGGCTTAATAATTCGGTTTCAACTGCCCCAGGCGCAATCGTCACCATACGCACATCATCTAAGGCGACTTCTTCACGGATATTTTCTGTGAGTGCATGTACAGCAAACTTAGTGGCACAGTATGCCGCATGGTTCGGGAATGTTTTGCGGCCTGCTATTGAGCTCACGTTGATGATGGTGCCTGTTTTGCGCGCTTTCATATCGGCAAGAACCGCGTGAATACCATTGAGTACACCCATCACGTTGATGTTAAGCATACGGCTCCATTCGGCAGGATCTTGAACATCCGCTGCGCCCAGTAGCATGACTCCAGCGTTATTGATTAAGCAACCTACAGGGCCAAACTTGGCTTCGGCTGCAGCAATAGCGCTTTTCATTGCATCTGCATCAGTTACGTCAACACTGACGCATAAGCTATTTTCAAGTGCCAGAGCTTGCATAGGTTCAATGCGGCGTGCCAGTAAAAGCAGTGGGTGACCCTTAGCGCTAAAGGCTCTAGCCATTGCCGCACCAATACCAGAAGATGCACCTGTAATAACGATTAATTGTTTCATATCAGCCTCAATAAGGGGGTAGGATCTCGATTGATGAGTATTTTATATAAACCAATATTGTTGATATATAATCTATAGAGAATATGATTGTTTACATATGACTTCTAATGCTCGTCAACATACCGAGATAAAATGGATTGCCGTTCATGTATCAAGACCTAAATTTAGCAGATGTTCGCGCCTTTACCGTGATTGCAGAGAAAGGCAGTTTTACCCTTGCGGCTGAAAAGCTAGGTTGCTCTCGTTCTCACCTTTCAAAGCAGTTAACGCAATTAGAACGCTACCTGGGAGTGACCCTAATTACTCGCACAACAAGGGCGCAGCGATTAACAGAGCAGGGCAGCTTTTTTTATGAGCGCTGCCAACATGCCTTAGATGTTATGGAGCAAGCCGTCGCCAAGACGGTTGATAACGCCCATAACTTGCAGGGAAAAATCAATATTAACTGCGTTGGTGGTTATATCGGTGAAGAGATCGTCAACCAACTGGTGAACGACTTTATGAGCCAACATCCGAACATTCAGATCCATCTTGATTTTAGTAGCCAGCGAGTAGACTTAGTGCTTGATGAGTTTGATTTGGTCTTCAGAATGGGAGAGCTTGAAGACTCAGGCTTGGTGGCGAGAAAGTTGATGGACATTGCCAATTGTACACTGGCATCGCCGGCTTATATTGCTAAGCGCGGTCGTCCTCTGCATCCAAAAGAGTTGAAGAGCCATGCCTGTATTACCGGGTCGGTATACCACTGGAATTATCACTCTCGTAGCGATAAAAACCAAAAGGCAGAGGTCACGATTGCTGGCACTTTCTTATGTAAAAATGGCCGCGTGATGAAAAGTAGTGCGTTGGCAGGAAATGGTATTGTCAGATTACCTGAAATTTACTGTAGCACGGAGTTAGATAGCGGTGAATTAGTGCATGTATTTGAAGATTGGACCATATCGGATACACCGCTTTATCTGCTTTATAACAAAGATCAGTTTCAACCAGCTCGATTAAGGCAGTTTATTGATTTCACTACACAGCACTTTATGGAATATGTGGCGTTGCCAAAAAATTGAATTGAATTAATTTTGATCCCCCTTTAATCGGTTTGTTACTGATGATTGGGGTGGCAAACATTTTGCTATATAAATGTTTATTTAAGGTTAAATTTGTCATCCATTTTAGTCGATTTTGTCTTAGAATATCTTAAGAACAAAAATAACCTTTTTTCGATTTGAGTCGTATTGCTGCTTAGAGCGTTAAGGACATTAAAAGGTGGAATGGATGAACCTAAAGAAAATAGCACTAGCTTGTGCCTTGTTACATTGCTTTTCAGCCTATGCAGGGCAAGAATATTATGAGGCTCGAAGCGATGCTATGGGGGGAGCGGGCGTTGCAGCTTCAAATAAAGAGGGGGCGGCTTTTGTTAATCCTGCCTTACTCGCGATTAATGCGCATAAAGACAATTCTGCAGTACTGCTGATGCCTGTTCTTGGAATCGATATGGCTGATAGCGATGACATGATAGATAAGTTTGATTCGCTGATTGACTCATACGATGGCTTAGCTGATGCGATTGATACTGGCAATAGTGGTGATATTAATCAATTTCGTGATGATTTAGTAGCTGATTTAGAGTCGTTAAAGGGCACTTCAGCCTATGCGAGTGCAGGGCTTGGTTTCAGCGTGGCCATTCCACATCAAAGAATGCCGATGGCAATCTTCTATAAGACTTATGTCAACGCCGTCGGCGTTGCTAATATCGCGCAGTCAGATATCAATACCCTCAATAATTTAGATCCTAATAATCCACCACAAATTTCTGATTTAGACTCTCAAGGGCAAGTAGTAGGCGGCGCAGTATCAGATTTAGGTATTGCATTGAGTTTTCCACTTTCTATCGTCAATATGCCGATTGCAGTGGGTATATCGCCAAAGTTTCAGCGCGTTGACACCTATAACTATATTGCCAATGCGAATAACTTTGATGCCAGTGATTTTGACGACGTTAAGTACCGTAATGATGAGACTAACTTTAACCTCGATATCGGTGTCGCCTTGCAACCATTTGAAGGGCTGACGCTAGGTCTGTCGGGGAGAAACTTGATTAGCCAGGATGTGGATACCATAGAAGTTGAAGGGCAAAAGTTTACCTACCGCGTAGAGCCCTTAGTAACCGCTGGAGTGGTTTATGACTGGGGTATTTTATCGGTAACCACAGATATCGATCTGATTGAAAATAAGAAGTTTAAAGAGCTCGATGGTACTCAATATTGGCGCTTAGGGGGGGAAGTTAGAGCCTTTGATTGGATGTCGCTACGAGTGGGTTATCGCCATGATATGAAAGACTCTACAGCTAATCTCTATTCATTGGGTTCAGGCTTTGCCTTCGGTGATTCGTTTTTCTTAGACTTCACCGGTATGTTTGGTGATGACAATGCGGTAGGAGGCGTGCTGCAAACCTCCTACCATTTCTAACGAGTAACGCTAACCCATTAACTCTATCGTTGATTTAATGGTTAGGATAAGCGCACTGCCGCCACATAAAGCCAGAGTTAACGCTCTGGTTTTTTGTTTGTCGACTCGCCCAACCAATCGCCCCGCCACGATATATCCCAAAATCACAGAAGGTAGCAGCATTAAAGAGATATAAAAGTGATGCAAGGTCAGCAAGCCTGCAAATGCCAAAATGATCAAAGCAATCATCGAGCTGAAGATAAAGAAGGCCGATAAGGCGGCGCGAAATTGGCCTGCATCTTTACCGGAAAGCAAGATGGCAAGAGGCGGCCCACCAATTGCGGCTATGTTGCCAAAAATACCGGATAAAATGCCTGCGATAAATAAGCTAAATCGATTCACTGGAATGCTAAATTTCATCAAGCTTAAACCAACCGCCAATGCCACAATCGCGGCTATCGCCAGACCTAAAATCGGTTGCGGCGCAATTAAAATCAACGTCGCGCCGAGTATGCCGCCAGGAATACGACCTAAGAGTGCATATTGCAGGCCATTAAACTCAAGCTGACCTCGCTCTCTAAATAGGGTCAGCAGTGCAATAGAGAATCCCATCATGATAACAGGTGCAGGTACTAGGCTCGGATCGACGATATACAGCAAGGGGCTTGCAACGACGGCTAGGCCAAAGCCGATAAGACTTTGGGTTAGTGCGCCACAAAAGATAATCAGTGAGGCAAGTAGTAATGTAATGGGTTCGATCATCTGTTTATCCAGCCAAGACGGCTTATATGGGAACGAATATAGGTTGGCCTATCAGTGACGATGGCGTGAATCGATTTACAGGCAAACTATCAGTCTGCTACACGTTTATAGTGGTATAGAAGCAGATAAGGACTGCTAAGCAGTCCTTATCTGGAGATCATGTTTGTCGATAATCAATGAAGATTATTCAAGTTCTTCCCACTCAATGCCCATTTCATCCATTAGACGTTTAACCTCTGCAGGCATGCTGTCGGGTTTATCTTTAGTTAGATCGGCATCGTTTGGCAGTGGCTGGCCTGTGTATGCATGCAGGAATGCTTCGCACAACAGTTCACTGTTTGTGGCGTGACGCAAGTTATTCACCTGGCGGCGTGTGCGTTCATCGGTAAGTACTTTAAGTACTTTCAAAGGAATGGACACAGTAATTTTTTTCACTTGTTCATTCTTTTTGCCGTGTTCAGCATATGGGCTGATATAATCGCCATTCCACTCAGTCATTGACTCACCTGTAATTTCAAAATTCGGGGCAGATTTTAACCCTTTAAATTGTGCAGTCAAATTATTGCCTCTTATTTATGATAAATGCAAATAGATTTCTATATGCATGGACGTCTAAACGTCTAAAGTGGTTGACGAGGAGGATGTGCTTAGGTACATTTAGACGTCCAGACATCTCTAATAAGAAAATCAGTAACTAAGGAGTAGTACATGACCGAGCGTAAACTTGCCACCGCGGCAGTGCGTCAAGGCATTGAGTCCGATAGCCAACATGGCGCTGTTGTACCGCCAATATACCTGTCAACTAACTACTCTTTTGATGGTCATAAAAATCCAAGAGACTTCGATTATAGCCGCTCGGGTAACCCAACTCGCTCCATTCTTGGCGATGCGATTTCCGAACTTGAAAAAGGTGCGACGGGAGTGGTGACTTGCACTGGTATGGCGGCAATCACCTTGGCGACAAATCTACTCGGGCCAGATGATTTACTTGTCGTGCCACATGACTGTTATGGCGGCAGTTACCGTTTATTTACTAACCTTGCCAAGAAAGGTCAGTTTAAGTTGCTAGTAGTGGATCAGACTGACTCACAGGCACTTAATCAGGCGATAGCGCAAAAACCTAAGATGGTATGGTTAGAAACACCGTCGAACCCCTTACTTCGCGTGGTCGATATTGAAGCTATCAGTTCGGCTAGCCATGAAGTCGGCGCGTTAGTCGTCGTCGATAACACTTTTCTGTCACCTATTTTGCAACAGCCGTTATTACTTGGCGCCGATATCGTGATCCATTCTACGACAAAATATATTAATGGTCATAGTGATGTGGTGGGCGGTGCTGTTGTGGCTAAAGATCCTGAAGTCGGAGAGTTGCTGCATTGGTGGTCAAATACATTAGGGCTAACGGGTTCAGCATTTGATAGTTATCTCACTTTGCGCGGAATTCGCACACTTGCAGTACGAATTCGCGAACATCAGGCGAATGCGCAACGAATTCTTGATACCCTAGTCAATCATAAAGCTGTATCCAAAATTTATTACCCAGGGCTTAAAGATCACCCGGGGCATGAGATTGCGGCCAAGCAGCAAAAAGGTTTTGGCGCCATGTTGAGCTTTGAGCTCCAAGGTGGGGAGCCCCAGTTGGTGGAGTTCTTAAAAAATCTAAATTATTTTTCAGTTGCAGAAAGTCTTGGCGGCGTTGAAAGTTTAGTGGCCGTTCCTGCGACCATGACACATAGGGCGATGGAGCCAGAGGCTCGCGCTGAAGCTGGCGTAAAAGATACGCTTATCCGTCTTTCTGTTGGTATCGAAGATGCTGACGATCTTGTTGCCGATATTGAAGCTGCGCTTAATGCTGCAGCCGCTTGTTAATTAAAGGGGTATACGATGGCACGCTGTCACTTACATAAATTTGGTGGCTCAAGTCTAGCGGATGCAGACTGTTACCGTCGCGTTGCTCATATTTTGCTGACGCATGGCCACAGCGACGATTTAGTTGTGGTGTCAGCTGCCGGTAAAAGTACTAATTTCCTGTATAAGTTGCTCGAATTAAGTAGCACTAAACAGTTGTGGCAAGAAGAGCTGCAGACACTCATTAGCTTTCAGCAAAATTTGATTGAGCAATTGCTCTCAAATGAGCAGGCACGTTCTTTAAGAGAGCGTTTATCTACCGATAAATCTCAGCTGATCAGTCTATTGTCGATAGAGTCAATTAATGACTATCAGAGCAGCCAGGTAGTCAGCTTTGGTGAGCGTTGGTCAGCGCGCCTATTAGCTGCATTGCTGCGCGAGTCAGGGGTTGCGGCGTCGGATGTCGATGCTCGCACCTTACTGATTGCTGATGAGGGCGCAGTGCCGCAAATTCGCTTGCAAGAGTCTCGCGAGCGTGTGCATCTGATGACCGAAGCACACCCAAATGAGCGGCTAATTATTACGGGGTTTATCTGCGCTAATGAGCGTGGTGATACCTTACTGTTAGGGCGTAATGGCTCTGATTTTAGTGCCACCTTGATTGCTAGCTTAGCGGATATTGAGCGGGTCACGATTTGGACCGACGTTGAAGGGGTATTTAACGCCGATCCGAATAAGATCAACGATGCAAAGTTGCTGAGTAGTCTTTCACTTGCTGAGGCAAACCGTTTAGCCCATTTAGGCTCACCGGTACTGCATAATCGTACTTTGCAGCCACTATTTGATACCCAAGTGAGTCTGGCTGTGCGTTCAAGTTACGCCTCCCACACAGACTTTACCTTGATTGCACCTAAGAGTTCTTCGGCAAGTGCGCCAGTGGTGACAAACTTAAGTAGCGTTGCCTTGTTTAATCTTGAGCTGAAGAGCGATTTTAAACAGTTTATCGCCTTGCTTGAAGAAACAGGCTTGAGCCCACTTGCTCATTGGGAGCTTGGGCAAAACCGAATTGAGTTGACCGTAACGCTTGAAAACCAGAAGCAAGTGTTAGCTTTGCTTGATGTTAATCGTGAAGCATTAGCTGTGAGTAATATTAAGATCACCGAAGACTTAGGCCTAGTTGCGTTAGTCAGCGCCGATGCAAACCTTTACCGTCGTGGATTTGCCAGATTATTGAGCCGTAACGCCAGACCACTATTTAACGATGGCATGAGTCTCGTGACATTAGTGCCGCAAGGGCAAGTTAACCTGCTAACGCAAAAAGTTCATCGTCGCTGCGCCGGTCCACGTAAGCGCATTGGTGTGCTATTGCTAGGGGTGGGCAATATTGGTGAAGCTTGGGTCGATCTGTTTAGCAATGCCCAGGCGGCGCTTAATAAAGAGTTAGAAGCCAGTGTTGAGCTTGTTGGTTTAGTGAGCTCACGCAAGGCACTAATTAGCGATGAAGGTATTGAGCTTGATACTTGGAAACAGGTTTTTGAAGAGCATGCGACGCCTTGGCAATATAGTCACTTATTTGATGAGGTACATGAGCTGGAGTGTGATGAAGTTATTGCGCTCGATATTAGTGCCAGCGCTGATTTAACTCTGCAATATCCAGAGTTTTTTGCCCGCGGAATACATGTTGTAAGTGCTAATAAACTTGCAGGATCAGGTCCATTACCTTTTTACCGAGAGCTTAAGCAGCAACTGGATAATCGTCGCCTGTTTTGGCGTTATAACGCCAGTTGTGGTGCAGGTTTACCTGTGCAACATGCCTTAAACGATCTGCATAATAGTGGTGACAGCATAGAGGCGGTTGGTGGGATCTTCTCTGGCACACTTTGTTGGTTATTTGAAAACTTTGATGCGAAGAAACCTTTCTCGGAATTGGTTATTGAGGCGAGGGGCTTAGGGATCACTGAACCAGACCCTAGGGATGATTTATCTGGCCGTGATATGCAACGTAAACTACTGATCTTAGCCCGTGAAATAGGCTTTGAGATTGAGCTAGAAGATATCGAACTTAAGTCTTTGGTACCTGCTAACTTGGCTGAATTGCCGCTAGAGCAGTTTTTGTCGCGAATTTGCGAGTTAGATGAAGATATGCAGCAACAGTTTGAGGCTGCAGCAGAGCAAGATAAAGTTCTGAGATATGTGGCTTCTTTAGATAAGGTGGATGGCAAGCTAAAGGCTGAGGTGAGCTTACAATGGGTTGATAATAGTCACCCTTACGCTAACCTAACACCAGGCGATAACGTGTTCGTGATCCGTAGCGAGTTCTACCAAGATAACCCATTGATAATTCGTGGGCCGGGTGCGGGTCGCTTAGTCACAGCTGCTGCCGTGCAGTCGGACCTAGCGCATATTTGCAGAGATTTGCTGCAAGAATAATGTTCACATTTTTGCTGTTACAAAGGACTCGTTTGAGTCCTTTTTTATTTTCAGCTCTAAACCATCTTGTTCAAAAGGCGGATTTTTTACTGTCTCAAGAAAAAAACTCACTTGCCTGCTTTTTGCGCTTGACTTCACTCTCAGTTTCTCTAGTATATGGACATATAGACGTCCAAACGTCTGTTTCGGATTGCAATCTAATGCTGAAGTTGAGGAAGTAGAAATGGGTTTTCATCACGCACAACATGCAACATCATTAAACCAGAGCCTATCTGAGCTAAATGGTGACATTAACGTTTCTTTTGAATTTTTCCCGCCTTCAACTCCAGAGATGGAAAAGTTACTTTGGAACTCTATTCGTCGTTTAGAGCCATTAAACCCTAAGTTTGTTTCTGTAACTTACGGTGCCAACTCTGGCGTTCGTGATAGAACCCACGGCGTGATAGAACGTATTCAAAAAGAAACCGACTTAGTGGCTGCACCGCATTTAACGTTAGTTGACGCGAGTGACGAAGAGTTAAAAGAACTGGCTAAGCATTACTGGAACAGCGGTATTCGTGACATTGTAGCCCTTCGCGGTGACTTGCCAGAGGGAAGCGCAAAGCCAACGCGTTTTGCTAACGATCTTGTTCGCTTACTGCGCTCAGTTGCTGACTTTGATATTTCAGTTGCTGCGTACCCTGAGGTGCACCCTGATGCGAGCAATGCTCAAGCCGACTTGATCCACTTGAAAAAGAAAATTGATGCCGGAGCTAACCGTGCCATTACTCAGTTTTTCTTCGATGTAGAGTCATATTTGCGTTTTCGTGACCGCTGCGCGGCGGCAGGCATCGACGCTGAAATCGTCCCAGGCATATTACCTGTCACTAATTTCAATCAAACTAAACGCTTTGCGGCGATGACTAACGTTTCAATTCCAAGCTGGTTACACCGTCAGTTTGAAGGCCTAGAAGATGATGCAACCACTCGTCAGATGGTTGGTGCTAACGTGGCGATTGATATGGTTAAAGTCTTATCTCGTGAAGGCGTTAAAGACTTCCACTTCTATACATTAAACCGTGCCGAACTCACCTACGCAATTTGCCACACGTTAGGGGTTCGTCCGGGTCAATAAACAGATAATTAATTAGAGCAATAAACTGAACCAATAGCCTAGGCTGTTGGTTTTTTTATGCTGTTTATGGATGGTATTAGAGCGTTAAGTTTTACAGCAAGCTTTCTCTGAGCTTTGTTATTCATGCATATGAAAGCTGTCTGCTCGCTATCACTTACTGGTGATAAGAGGCGGTGGCGCAGCATATTGCCGCACTCTAGAGCCTCGCTGTCATATTATTATGATATTTTTCAATCTACAGTGAGTAATCTTAGCTAAAGCTGCTACTGTTATTTATATAAAAAACAGTGAGGTATGATAATGAAAAGTGGATTAATAATGGCATCTTTACTGATGCTGAGCTCATCAACTTACGCTGCTATGCCGCCTTCGGCAGCGTTATGTGGTAGCTGCCACGGCCCGCAAGGTCAAGGCGTTGAGCCACTAGGGCCGAGGCTAGCCGGCCTTTCAGCAGACTATATTGTGAACCAAATAGTACTGTTTCAATCTGGTAAAAGACAAAATACGACCATGGCACCGATGGCGATGACAGTTCAAGGCCCAGCGATTAAAGAGGTTGCCGATTACTTTGCAGCGCAAGATGCTCCTGTAGTAACTCCGCACATTAGAGGGGAGATAGTGAGTTATACGGACCCTACCGAGAGGCTCGTTTACCAAGGGGATTGGAGTCGTACTATTCCAGCTTGCGTGACTTGTCATGGGCCATCAGGTCTAGGCATTGCTGAGTTTCCACGTTTAGCTGGTCAACAGGCTTCTTACCTTAAAAGTCAGCTGTTAGCCTGGCAAAATGGTACGCGCAGTGGCGATCAGGATAACGTGATGGGCACCGTTGCTGATAAGCTCACAGCTGCCGAAATTGACGCATTAGCACAATATTTTGCCACATTGAAATAGGAGCAAACCATGAAAATAGCTCAATTAAGTTTGCTTTTACTCGCCTTTAATTTTGCTGCTCAAGCTGAAACGTTACCCGATAAGCAAGCAGAGCTTGATGCCTCAGCCAAAAAAGAGGGCCAGCAATACCTGGTTCCACGTCCTTTGACGAGTATTCCACAAGGCGCATTTGGCGACAAAGTTCGCCGAGGTTATCAGCTTTTTGTTAACTCACAACAGATGCGCGGCCAATCTGTAGGTAATGAGCTTAACTGCTCAAACTGTCATATGGATGCGGGTCGTAAAGCGAACGCCGCTCCCATATGGGCAGCTTACTTTGCCTATCCTGCCTATCGTAAGAAAAACGACAAAGTGAATACCTATCAAGATCGTCTCCAAGGCTGCTTTACTTATTCTATGAATGGCAAGCCGCCAGCTTCGGGCAGCGAAGACTTAGTTGCCTTGTCTGCGTATTCTTATTGGTTGGGGATGGGGGGGCTAATGGATATGGCGGGTCTTTCTGCTAAGGTACCAGAGTTAAGTGATGCTGAGCTATTAAAGGGAGGTAAGCGCGATGATTTTCTATTCCCTGCGGCGGTCAAAAATGCGATGACACTTGAGCAGCGCGCCAATTTGCCAGGCAGAGCCTATCCTAAAATTCCGGCACCAGAGCAAGCTTACTCGCCCGAGCGTGGAAAAGCGGTTTACCAGGCTCACTGTCAGTCTTGCCACAATGTAGATGGTCAAGGCTATGAGACTGCAGGAGTGTATTCTCTACCGCCAATATGGGGGCCGCAGAGCTTTAATTGGGGCGCTGGCATGCATAGAGTAAATACTGCGGCTTACTTCATCTACGAAAATATGCCGTTTGGTAAGAGTATTCAGCTCACCAATCAACAAGCCTGGGATGTCGCGGCCTATATTAACTCTCATGAGCGGCCACAAGATCCACGTTTTAAAGGCGATATTGGCAAGCTGAAACAAGAGTACCATATGCACCAAGGTTACTATGGTCAGAGTGTTGATGGGCAAGCGGTACTAGGTAGCAAATCTTTTATCAATAACCCTAAAAAAGGCGAATAATACTCACCTTCAGCATTGCAGGGCTCGAGATTTGAGCCCGCTTTGACTTTGTATTATAGGGAGAGCACGATGCAATATAAAGTCAGTTGCCATTGCGGCGAAGTAGAACTAGAACTGAATTTACCGGATGGCCTTGTAGACTTGCGCCGTTGTGATTGTTCTATGTGCCGCAGAAGGGGAGCGGTGGTTACGTCAGCATCACTCGACGGTATAACGATTATTAAGGGGGCTGAGAAATTATCGCTCTACCAGTTTAATACGTTAACGGCGAAGCATTATTTTTGTCGGATCTGTGGGATCTATACTCATCACCAACGCCGCTCAAACCCTAAGCAATTTGGTGTGAACGTGGCTTGTATTGAGGGGATTAACCCCTATAATCTTGGCGATATCCCGCTAATGGATGGAATTAACCATCCTGCAGACCGTTAACACTAGTGAGTTCACCTCAATGAGTCATCAAGCCCCACTCGATAGCGATAATCGCTGCCCTCTATGTCAGGGATTTAATCATTGTGCTGCGCAAACTGGTACAGGTATAGAGCAATGTTGGTGCAGTAAACAAGAGTTTCCAGATAAGCGTTTATTAACGCATATTTTAGCCGCGGATGAGCTGGCAAGTTTAACTGGAACTGATTGTATTTGTGAGTCTTGTCTGCTGAAGCTTAAAGCGCTGCAAGACAAAGACAGTCATCTCTATAAGAGAATCGATTAGCCCACTAGACCGATAGGGAGCAATGAGGCACTATTTGCGATCTTCTATTCCTGCAACGAGCCATATCCCATGGATCCGCTTACTCAGCGCTCAGAGTTTAAACTCGGTTTTATCTTTATTTCAGTCGCCGTACTTTTTTGGGGCATTTTGCCGATAGCACTTAAGTTATCTGGTCAATTTATTGATGCCGTTACCTTAACGTGGTTCCGCTTTTTGGTTGCCCTAGTGGTCAGTTTTGCCATTCAATACTTCAGTGGCAGCATCAAACAATTTAAGGGGCTCGATAAGCGGTCTTGGCTCAAGCTGGTTCTGGCTGGTGTGTTGTTAATTTTTAACTACGTCTCTTTTGTTTACTCGCTTAAGTATCTGGCGCCGGGTTCTGCTCAACTTAACTTTCAAACTGCGCCTTTCTTTCTCGCATTTGGTGGTGTGTTATTTTTTAAAGAGCGCCTAAATGCGATACAACTTAGCTGCTTTGCCACACTGGCTTTAGGCATGTTGATGTTTTTTCATCCCTATTTAGGCTTTTCAAACTCTGACTTGTCAGGATCTGGGTCGTCAGAAGTATGGAAAGGGGTATTGATTGTTCAGTTTTCAGTGCTGTCTTGGGCTAGCTATGCGCTAATTCAAAAGTCGATGATTAAACGCTTATCGCCGAATAACATTCTCTTGTTTATCTACTTCTTTGGTATTTTTGCCATGGCTCCTTTTAGTGACTTAAGCCAGTTTGCTCGCATGAACTCTAGCGAATGGGCGATAGCCATCTTCTGTGCCATCAACACTTTGGTAGCCTATGGCTGTTTTGGGCAATCGATGAAGTACTGGCCTACAGGGCAGGTGAGCGCCATGTTGGCACTAACTCCAGTACTCAGCTTAGGCTTAACGGCGGTGGTAGTGAGTTTAGGTTGGTGGAGCGATTTGATAAAAGGGGCATTTATCGACCCGTTATCGTTTACTGGGATAGTCATGATTGTCGTATCGGTGACTGCGGTGCAGCTGTCTCCCATCTGGCAAAAACACAGGGCGTTAAGGCAAGTTCAAGCAAGAGCTTAAGTTATTGAGATGATTAAGCTACTTTAAGGTGTGTGGCTTTTTTTGCTCTTTATAACGGGCTTGGGTTATTTGTGCTACCTAGAGACGTTAGGGTTTAAAACAAAAAAGGAGCCTAATGGCTCCTTTTCTTTATGTCTAGTTTGGCTGCAACAGAGGTTGCAGCTCGTTAGACTTATTCAGCGTCTTTTGGACCTTTACGGTGCGGCTTTCTGTCACCAGAAGGACGACGGTCACCAGAAGGTCTGTCGCCTGAAGGACGACGGTCGCTTGATGAAGTACGTGGGCGACGTGGTGGACGGCTATCGCCACCTGAAGTGTTTTCAAACTTCTCACCAGCAGCTTCACGGATGTTTAGTGGACGACCACAAACACGCACTTTCTTAAGGTGCTGTAACACTTCTTTTGGCATGCCATCTGGCAAGTCAATTGCAGTCACTTGGTCGAACAATTGGATTTGACCAATGTAACGGCTGTCGATGTTCGCTTCGTTAGCAACAGCGCCAACAATGTTACCTACACCAACACCATTGTCACGACCCACATCGATGATGTAACGACACATCTTAACATCTGGGTTGTCCTTCAATGAATCCGCTGCACCTAGGTTTGAAGGTGTTGGGCGAGACTCACGACGTGGACGGTCACTGCGATCACGTGGACCACGGTCATTGCGATCACGAGAACCACGGTCATCACGGTCACGTGAATTACGGTCATCACGGCTATCACGTTGACGCTCGTTCATTGTATGGAGTTGCAATGGACGATCTTTTTGCACTTGCTTAAGTAGTGCTGCAGCAAGTATGTCTGTATCGACTTCTAATTGCTGACAAAGTGTTGCCACTGCGCCTTTCATGAACTCTAAATCTTGAGAGATAATTTCAGCTACTTGCTCACCTAGGCGAGAAAGACGACGCTCAGTTACTGTCTCAGGGCTTGGTACGTCCATTGGAGCGATACGGCTGTTAGTTGCACGCTCGATAGTGCGTAGCATACGCATTTCACGGTGTGTAACAAAAAGAATCGCCATACCTGTACGACCAGCACGGCCAGTACGGCCAATACGGTGAACATAAGCTTCAGTATCATATGGGATGTCGTAGTTAACTACGTGTCCAATACGCTCAACGTCAAGACCACGTGCAGCAACGTCAGTAGCAATAATGATGTCTAGTTGGCCACGTTTAAGTTGGTCAATAGCTCGCTCACGTGCTTGCTGATTCATGTCACCGTGTAATGGTGAAGATGCATAACCGCGTGCTTCTAACTTTTCAGCTAGTTCAACACAGCTATTACGAGTACGTACGAAGATAATAATACCTTCAGTTTTTTCAACTTCTAAAACACGTACTAGTGCTTCAAGTTTGTTGTGTTGAGAAACCTGAACAAAACGTTGCTCGATGGTTTCAACTGTAGAAGTTGTTGCCGCGATTTTAACGTGAACAGGGTTATCTAAATATTTGTTAGCAACACGCTTAATTTGCTCAGGCATAGTTGCCGAGAATAGCGCTAGTTGGCGAGTCTTAGGCGTGTGCTCAAGGATCCATTCGATATCATCGATGAAGCCCATTTTTAACATTTCGTCAGCTTCGTCAAGTACCATTGCTTTTAATGTATCAAGCTTTAGTGTGCCACGACGCATATGGTCCATAACACGGCCTGGAGTACCAACGATGATTTGAGGGCCACGACGCAATGCATTTAACTGCTGTTGCATGCTTTGTCCACCGTAAATTGGCAGAACGTGTAGGCCTTTCATGTATTTTGCGTAGCTAGCGAATGCTTCAGCAACCTGAACGGCAAGTTCACGTGTTGGTGCTAGCACTAGAATTTGTGGTGCATTAGTATTTGGATCAATGCTGTTTAGCAAAGGAAGTGCGAAAGCACCTGTTTTACCAGTACCAGTTTGCGCTTGACCTAAAATATCTTTACTCGCCATAAGAGGCTCGATACTTGCGGCTTGGATCGGTGTTGGTTTTTCATAACCAAGATCGTCAAGAGCACGCACTAAAGACTCGTTTAGACCGAGTTCGCGGAAAGTTTTTTCATTGGATGACATGGGTTGTAGCCTTGTGGAATAGCAGAGCACTTGGAATGTGCCGATGTTTAAGACAGAAAATCAACCCCGTGTCGACTTCCCGCACTGAAAACGTATCAGTAAGCCGACTAGTATAGCAGGCTACAATTGGTAATACCAATTAATCCTTAGTTCTTTATCTAATTCCATAGCAAATAGTAGGCCAATTAAGTACTTGCGTTAACCAATAAATCATTCTTTGTTCACATTAGTGAGCATTTCTTAGCAGTAAGCTATCAATTTTTAGCAGTTGGTAGGCTGATTCACTAACAGATGCAATAAAGTTAACATCTAAATTATCGGCAGTATCGGTGGTTTGATGGTAATCGCGGTGTGCCGGTACACCAAAATATAGCCAAGGTATTCCAGCTTTATGCAGTGGGTAATGATCAGAGGCTCTTAAGAAGTCGAAGGCAATAGCCGAACCGTCGAAGGCTCTCGGGTGCTGGGTTCTAATGCACATCTGGTTATATTGTGTAATAGCGCTACGCATCTTAGAGAATGATTCGAAGCGGCGAGAGCCTTCAATATAGATGGCATCATGCCTGTTTGGACGACCTATCATATCCAAATTAATTGCTAGCTCAATCTGATTAATTTGTGGTGTGGTATCGGGCAATTTTAGCGCTTCGACCAAGGCATAGCCACCATAAAGCCCTGGCTCTTCTGCATCTGTTGCGACAAATAGCAAGTTCACCTCACTGCCTTGGCTCTTTGCTTGTTGTGCAAGCTGTAGTAAGCCTGCAACACCTGATGCATTGTCATCGGCGCCAGGGTGATAGCGATTAGCATCGCCACCTAAGTGATCGTAATGAGCAATAATAATCCGCCATTGCTTACTGCCATTATTGGCCGCAACGAAGCCTATCATGTTGATACCTAATTTATCGCTGAAGGAGCGGCGGTAGTGAAATGGATGTTGATACTGACCTTGCCAGGGGCTAAGGCCAATCTGTTGGTAGCGGTTTTGAATAAAGGCTCTGCTTAATGCCGCGCCTTGTGTTCCGGTTTTACGCCCAGACATCGCTGAGCTGGTCAGAGTGTTGATATCGGCGGAAATCGTTGCGGTATCGGCCCAATCGATTATTGGTGCTTTATTGCAACTTGGCTGGTTAGCACAAGAGATAAGCGTGATTGAAATCGCTATTAATAACAGTAAACGCAACATCCATTTGCCCTTAAGTATTAAACCAATATATTGAGATTAGCTTTTAAGGGCGCAACTAGCGACTAGATTTTTAGTTGCTGGACGACATTATTATTGGTTTGAGGTAGGTCGATAGCTTTAATTTTGTAAACAGGTACTTGGGAGAACAAGCGATGTTTTGCGCCAACGTTAACCAGAGACTCCTCTTTTAGGTTACCTACGGGCACACGAGCAACGCTGCCGTCTGGCAGTGCTATAGTACTGGATTCTTGATCGCTACTTATCACTCGTGCCTTATGTAAAGTGCAGTTACCAAATAGGGGATCAATAACCGCGATAAGCAGTAGGCCAAGTGTAAACACTAGGCCTAAGCTTAAAAAAACAAGTCTAAAATGCATTTAGCGAGTCTGTAGTTCTTATGACTTTTGAAGCAATGGCTTCAAAAAGCGCGCGGTATGGGACTCTGTATGTTCAGCAACCTCTTCAGGTGTACCGGCAACTAAGATGGTACCACCGCCAGAGCCGCCTTCGGGGCCAAGATCGATAATCCAGTCTGCAGTTTTAATCACATCGAGATTATGCTCAATCACCACGATAGTGTTGCCATGAGATTTGAGTCTATGCAAAACATCCAATAAAAGTTGGATGTCGGCAAAGTGCAGTCCTGTAGTGGGTTCATCAAGAATGTACAAGGTTTTACCGGTATCACGTTTAGATAACTCTTTGGCGAGTTTAACGCGCTGAGCCTCACCACCTGACAGGGTGGTGGCGCTTTGGCCAAGACGAATATAAGACAAGCCCACATCCATCAAGGTTTGTAATTTACGGGCTACGGCTGGGATCGCATCGAAGAACGGACGCGCCTCTTCAACTGTCATCTGCAGCACTTCGTGAATGTTTTTACCTTTAAAGCGCACATCTAAGGTTTCGCGGTTATAACGCTGCCCCTTACAGTTGTCACATGGCACATACACATCGGGTAAGAAGTGCATTTCAACTTTAATTAAGCCGTCACCCTGGCAAGCTTCACAGCGACCACCTTTGACGTTGAAAGAGAATCGACCCGGTTGGTAACCGCGAGTACGTGATTCCTGTGTTGCAGCAAACAGTTCACGAATAGGGGTGAAAATACCCGTGTAAGTGGCAGGATTTGAGCGCGGTGTGCGGCCGATAGGGCTTTGGTCGATATCGACGACTTTATCGCAGTGATCCATGCCGACAATGCTTTTATAGGGAGCGGGCTCATCGACCGTTGCACCATTAAGTTGCATGTGCGCAATCTTATAAAAAGTATCATTAATCAGAGTCGACTTACCCGAACCTGACACGCCAGTGATACAGGTAAACAAGCCGACTGGAATTTGCAGATCGACATCTTTAAGGTTGTTACCCGATGCACCAAATAGCTCAATCAATTTTTCAGGATCGTATTGAGTGCGTTCGGTCTTTATGTGAATCGTCTTTTCACCAGAAAGGTACTGACCAGTGATAGATTCTTTACAGTTGAGCAGATCTTGCAGCGTACCTTCGCCAATCACCTGGCCGCCATGCACACCAGCACCTGGGCCGATATCAATAACATGGTCAGCCATACGAATCGCATCTTCATCATGCTCAACCACGATAACGGTATTACCTAAATCACGCAGGTGAATAAGGGTTTGCAATAGACGCTCGTTATCACGCTGATGTAAGCCAATCGAAGGTTCATCGAGTACGTACATTACGCCCACAAGGCCTGCACCAATTTGGCTAGCCAGACGAATACGCTGCGCTTCACCACCTGAAAGTGTATCGGCAGAGCGTGAAAGGCTTAAGTAATTCAAGCCCACATTGACCAAGAAGCCTAAGCGGTCACGGACTTCTTTTAAGATTTTATCGGCAATCTGTGCGCGCTGACCGGTAAGTTCTAGGTTTTCAAAATAGTTCATGGCTTCGCCAATAGACCATTGAGTTAACACCGGTAAATTCAAGTCTTCAATAAACACGTTACGCGCTTCTTCACGCAGGCGTGAACCACCACAACTTTGGCACGATTGAGTATTAATGAACTTGGTTAGTTCATCGCGAACCGCGTTTGACTCAGTCTCACGGTAGCGCCTGTCCATATTGTTTAAAATCCCTTCGAAAGGATGATTTCTAACAACAACATCGCCGCGATCGTTAATGTACCTAAAAGCAATGCTCTGATTACCTGAACCATAAAGCACGATTTTACGCACATCATCGCTGAGCTGCTCAAACGGCTTTTCGATATCAAACTTATAATGGTCGGCTAATGAGGTGAGCATTTGGAAGTAATAGAAATTACGTCTATCCCAGCCTCTAATCGCTCCGCCAGCAAGTGACAGTTCAGTGTTGGTGATCACGCGTTCAGGATCGAAGAACTGTTGTACCCCAAGGCCATCACATGTTTGGCAGGCGCCTGCGGGATTATTAAACGAGAAGATCCTTGGCTCAAGCTCGGCCATTGAGTAACCACATACTGGGCAGGCGAAGTTAGCCGAGAAAACTTGCTCTTCAGGCTTAGCTTTACCTTCAACAGGATCCATGCAGGCAATTTTTGCTATGCCACCAGATAACTCAAGTGCCGTTTCAAACGACTCGGCTAAACGTTGCTTAATATCACCGCGGACTTTAAAGCGGTCAACGACCACTTCGATGGTGTGCTTAACATGAAGATCAAGCTCTGGTGGATCGCTTAAGTCACAGACTTCGCCGTCGATGCGAGCGCGAATATAACCTTGTGCTGATAGGCTCTCTAATAGCTTTACGTGTTCACCCTTGCGGTTATTAATTACCGGCGCAAGCAGCATTTGACGGCTGTCTTCAGGTAACTCAAGCACTTTATCAACCATCTGGCTAACGGTTTGAGCCGCTAGAGGCTTGCCATGAGTTGGGCAGCGCGGTTCACCTACGCGGGCAAACAACAGTCTTAAATAATCGTAGATTTCGGTAATGGTACCCACCGTTGAGCGTGGGTTATGAGACGTTGATTTTTGTTCGATGGAAATGGCAGGGCTTAAGCCTTCAATATGATCAACATCAGGCTTTTCCATCAAGCTCAAGAATTGACGGGCATAGGCTGATAATGACTCGACATAACGTCGTTGGCCTTCTGCATAAAGCGTGTCAAAAGCAAGAGAAGATTTGCCCGAACCTGACAACCCCGTGATGACAATTAGTTTGTCGCGAGGAATAGTTAGGTTGATGTTTTTAAGATTGTGGGTACGAGCACCACGTACTTCAATATTTTCCATCTAGCGTTCAGATCTCAAAGCCGAAAAAAGTGGTTAAGTATCTCACAAAATTGCCACAGGAAATAGACAGAACTGGCTATCAATTGTAGGAGTGAACCAAGATCTCTCTAAGAAACCGAGATAAAGGCATTAGGTATCAAAGCTTTCTGAAGTCTGTGTTTAAAAGATGGTTTGACTTTGCATCTTTGCTTTTTACTTTTGGGCTATTGAAAAACTTCGTGATAAACTGCGCGACCAATTTAAAGTCACTGATCAGGGCGGGGCCATGGCCAACAACGGACTTTCCAAAACAGAGAAAAAAGTCGCGTTTTCTTTAGCCAGTGTGTTTGGATTGCGAATGATGGGCTTGTTTATGATCATGCCTGTATTTGCACTTTATGGACAACACTTAGAAGGTTTTTCGCCTTTATGGGTGGGTATTGCCATTGGCGCATACGGTTTAACACAAGCGATTTTGCAAATCCCGATGGGGATCTTATCTGATAAATTTGGTCGTAAACCGATTATTTTAATCGGACTACTGATCTTTGCTCTTGGCAGTCTAGTGGCAGCCAATGCCGACACTATCTATGGCGTAGTGGCCGGGCGAGCCTTGCAAGGCATGGGGGCGATTGCCGCCGCTGTTTTAGCCTTGGCTGCAGATTTAACCCGAGATGAGCAACGCACCAAGGTGATGGCGATTATCGGCATGTGTATCGGCTTCTCGTTTGCCTTGTCTTTATTAGTTGGGCCCATTGTGGCGCAGCATTTAGGCTTGTCAGGCTTATTCTTTATGACGGCTGGGCTTGCGCTGTTAGGTATGCTTATCGTGCAGCTTTTAGTGCCTAACCCGATTTCGCAGGCCCCAAAAGGGGATACGGTTGCCGCGCCTGAAAAGCTGAAGCGTATGCTATTTGATCCGCAGTTATTTAGACTCGATGCCGGTATTTTTATTTTGCACCTGGTATTAACCGCTGTGTTTGTGGCGCTGCCGCTAGACTTGGTTGATGCGGGCTTAGCCAAAGAAGAGCACTGGATGCTCTATTTTCCAGCCTTTATGGGGGCATTTTTCTTGATGGTGCCGCTGATTATTATTGGGGTTAAGCGCAATAATACTAAAGGCATGTTCCAAGTCGCCCTCATTATCATGATGGTTGCACTGGGCTCTATGGCGATGTTTGCCAATAATTTAGTGGCATTAAGCATTGCTGTGGTGTTGTTCTTTACTGGTTTTAACTACCTTGAGGCATCGCTACCTAGTTTAATTGCCAAGTTTTGTCCTGTTGGTGATAAAGGCTCTGCAATGGGGGTTTATTCGACGAGTCAATTCTTAGGTGCGTTTTGTGGTGGTTTATTAGGCGGCGGCGCCTATCAGCTGGTCGGTGCATCTGGAGTATTTTCGGTCGCATTAGGCTTAATGTGCCTGTGGTTTTTGTTGACCTTCGGAATGAAAAATCCAGTGCTACTCAAGAGTTACACATTAGAAGCCAATGTGAGCGATAAACAGAGTGCAGTGGTGATGGCTACTGAGCTGTCGGCATTGGCCGGTGTGTCAGAAGCTATCGTTGTACTCGAAGAGAAAGTGGCTTATTTAAAAGTAGATGACCATTTCGATTTGAGAGAAGCCAGAGCTGTGTTAGGCTCTGTCAATTAGTAAAAATTTAATGAATGTCGCAGGAGATTTCAATGGCTAGTCGTGGTGTCAATAAAGTAATTTTGGTGGGCAATTTAGGACAAGATCCTGAAGTACGTTATATGCCGAATGGCAATGCCGTAGCCAATATTACCGTGGCGACAAGTGAGTCTTGGAAAGACCAACAAGGTCAACAGCAGGAGCGTACTGAATGGCACCGTGTTGTGATGTTCGGCAAGTTAGCTGAAATCACTGGTGAATATTTACGTAAAGGCTCTCAAGTTTATCTTGAAGGCAAGCTACAAACACGTAAGTGGAAAGACCAAAGCGGACAAGATCGTTACAGCACTGAAGTTGTTGTCGATCAAAGTGGTAGCATGCAGATGCTAGGTAGTCGCAACCAAAGCGGTGGCGCTCCGGCACAAGGTGGTAACTCTGGTTATGGCCAGCAGCAATCACAGCAGCAAGGTGGATACGCACCTGCGCCGCAACAACAAGCTCCACAGCAGGGCGGTTATGCACCTAAGCCACAACAAGCACCTGCTCAGCAGAGTGGTTACCAGCAGGCTGCGCCGCAACAACAAGCTCCACAGCAAGGTGGTTATGCACCTAAGCCACAGTCTACTCCGGCTCCTCAGCAAGCGCCACAACAGCGCCCAGCACCGCAGCCACAGCAGAACTTCACTCCAGATTTGGATGATGGCTGGGACGACGATATCCCGTTCTAGATCCCAGTTATTATAGTTATGTAAGATTAACTAGTATAAGTACCCTAAACCCAGTCATTTGATTGGGTTTTTCTTTTTCTGACACTTTTATATAGATAAATATCCCTGAGCCCAGCAGAAATGCTGGGCTTTTTTTTGAACATTTATCATTGATTTAATACCTCGCTTTTCTGCAAACGTACCTAAAAGTACTACGCCTTTTTTCTACCTTTGATATTCCAGTGGCAAACAGTCTCGTTTTGGGCATCAAAATAGATGGAATAGCTGCTAGTGTAGAAAACTCAAAATTATAGCAGCGGGATGGCGACGACTAAGTACGACTAAGTGTTGTTATCAGGTTTTCAAATGAGAAATTCTACCCAAGGGTTGCACTGGTTATGCGGAAAACAATTTCAATTCTTATACTGATTTTCTGCTGTACTTTCCCTGTCGCTGCTGAAGATAACGATATTGAAATTAGTGGCTTAGTTATCGATAGAACGCTCACCCGTTTTGGGAAAGATTTTAGCTTCTATTATTCAAGCTATTGGCGAGACCTGCCTTTTACTCAAGGTTTTAACGTCACTTTATATGAAACGGTCTTCCCACAAGCGGGTACCTTACTCACTCTAGAGGTGAATGGGATAACCATCTACAAAACCCATTTTGGACGTAGAGCGAGTCCAATAAAAGAAAGAGCAGAGCAGGCTATTTTACTCACAATCGATCATTTAGCTCGGGTTAGGGCAAATGCGATTACAGGAGAGTTGGCAGACGGTTCTGACGGATACTAGGATAACGATAATGAATAACAGGATGTTAATTCTCATAGGGCTGCTATTAGCGAGCCCTAGCCAAGCAACAGAGCTGGTTTATACACCAATTAATCCCAGTTTTGGTGGCTCTGCGCTGAACGGTTCTTATCTACTCAACAAGGCCAATGCGCAAAATGACCATACGGCCGGTACGAGCGAAAAAGATTTTGTCACCCGCTTTAAGGAGTCCCTTGAACGTAACATCATGAACACCATCACGCGTGGTGTGGCCAGTGGTGAAATCACAGATGGCACCTATGACACGGGCGATTTTAGAATTGAAGTTGCATCAATTGGTGGTGGCGTTATGTTGACGATAACTAACTTGCTTACGGGTGAAGTGACCGTTATTGAAATGCCGACATATGGAGGGTAACTGATGAAATCGTTAACCACGTTGATTGTTGCACTCGGTTTGGTCGGCTGTAGTCTTATTCCAAAGCCTGAACTGAATATTACCGAAGCTAAACTTAATCCAACTAGCGAAACCATGCAGGCTTTAATGGCAAAGCCTGGGCCAAAGTATCCAATCCCGGTTGCGGTCTATTCTTTTAGGGATCAAACGGGTCAGTATAAGCCTCAGCAAAATGTCAGCTCATTCTCGACAGCTGTCACCCAAGGTGCCACGTCTATGCTGGTGCAAACATTGCTTGATTCAAAGTGGTTCACTCCGGTTGAAAGAGAGGGGCTACAAAACCTATTAACCGAGAGAAAAATTACTAAAAAACAACCTGTAAAGACGAAAAAAGACGAGGTGCCTCAGCTAACCAATGCTCGACTTTTATTAGAGGGCGGCATTATTAGTTATGAAACTAATATCAGTACTGGTGGTGCTGGAGTCGAGTATTACGGGATTGGCGCATCAGAAATGTATCGTGAAGATCAAGTGACCATTTATCTACGTGCTGTTGATGTACATACGGGTAAAGTCATGATGTCAGTGTCGACAACAAAACGAGTCTTTTCTCAGGAAATGCGTGCAGGATTGATCCGCTTTACCAGCCTTAACCGCTTAGCTGAAGCGGAAGTCGGCTTTACAACCAATGAGCCGGTACAATTTTGTGTGCTACAAGCGATTGAATTAGCGGTATCGGAGCTTGTTGATAAAGGCGTTAAGATGGGCTACTGGACGGCCGCATAAGTATTTTATATTTTGTTAATAAATGCACTGCTAAGTGAGCAAGAAAACATTTTTCTTGCTCACCTTGCCTATCAATATTTCATATTTAATATCCAATATTCAGTTTAATCTTCCGTGTATGATTTTATTTACAGGCTAAATGCTTGTGCGTACCTGTTTTTGTGGCTATTTATTTCGTTGTGCGGTATTAATGTTGCAATCTTGTTGCTGACATAGGGGTTGGTCATGTTAGGGGTCTACTTTACTGACTGTCTATAGTGCAGGGAACTGGCAAATTCACGGAGAGAATTCAATGAGTAAAATCGATGAGTTAGTATTTATTCATCAGGTCGCATCGCCCTGTCACTTGGCTATTTTAGCCGAATCGATTGGTTTAAAAACCAGAGTAATCAAAAAGCCGTCAGATCTTGTGGTGGCTAAAGAATGTAATCGCTTCTATCTTGTTGCTCAAAAAGGTACAGCCCTTGATAGTAAAGGGATCCCTTTAGTTGCTGCTAGGCTCGTATCTCAGTATCCCATCGCTTTATACCAAGTTGAGCGCGACTCATTAGATCCTAAAGCTGCAATGCTGTTGGGAATTAAGGGCTTGTTGTATGCGGATCAGGGAATGGATCTACTATTAACTGGCTTGCGCAAAATGGTCGCCAATGAGCTGTGGTACGACAGAAAATTACTCAGTGAAATGTTTAATCACTTAGTTAAGCGTTTAGATAGTGGCTCTGAATCTTTGCAAGACACGGTGGTAATGCTACAAATGCTAACTGGGCGTGAAAGAACCATTATTCAGCTCGTATCAAGTGGAGCACGTAATAAAGAGATTGCTCATCAGCTTTGCATTAGTGAGCATACGGTTAAGGCACATATTTCATCGATTTTTAGAAAGACTCAGTCACGCAATAGGGTTGAGCTATTACGTTGGGCGCAAACCTACCAAAGCCAATTCGAACTCTGCTCTTAATGCTTAGATAGTGGAATGTTACTTCTGGCTTAAATTAACACTGAAGTAATATATAAAAAGAAAGGGAGCCTAAGCTCCCTTTTTTGATCTCACTTTGAAGTTATATTTTAGTTTTGCATTACCGTTGCTGTATTAAAGTCACCAGTTTGCGTAACTGAAATTGCGTTACCAGAACCTGACTGAGAACCCATTACGAGGTTATCGTTACCAGTTTGGGCAATAGTCAGCGTGTTTTCTACGCCTTCAACCATAAAGCCACCGTCATCTTCAGCGCCAACCCAGTTGCCATTGCCTGTTTGATAGATAGTCGCGATATTTTCATCGCCTACAATAATGAGGTCAATCAGGTTAAGATCACCTTCTTGCGTCATTTCTACTTCAGTGTTATCAAAACCGACGACTGTAACAAGGGCTTCATTTTGGTTGCCATCTTGCTCGATATCAACATCATTACCGAAGCCTAGTACGTCGGCATAACCGAAGTTCTCATTGCCTTCTTGAGCGATTTCGATGCTGTTATCGTCGAGTTCAGTGAAGGCTACTGCAGTATTGGCGTCACCGTCAGATATGATTGAGATATCATTGTCGTCACCATACTGAGCGAATGTCGCAAAGTTACCATTGCCTTCTTGATCTAGATTCACACTGTTTTCGTCACCAAATACTTGAAACTCAGCGCCATTATTATCACCATCTTGCTCAATACGAATCGTATTATCACCACCTTGAATTTCGGCAACTAATGTATCGCCAATGGTGTTCGAGCTACCATCTTGCTCAATCTCGATGTCATTGTCGTCACCAGCGGTAAAGGCTAAGTAAGCCGTGTTACTGGTACCAACTTGTTCAATTTCAATTTCATTATCAGAACCGGCCAGCGCATATACAAAACCTGTATTGCTATCGCCTGCTTGAGAGACAACAAAATTATTGTTATCGCCCTCAACGCCTTTAACTGCACCTAGGTTATCATTGCCTTCTTGGTAAACCTCAACGTCGTTGTTGTCACCAACATTGGCGCTAATATCCAGTGATACCATACCTGCAACGTTGTTGTCGCCGTACTGAGTGATATCACCGTCGTTGCCGTTACCTTCAACACGGAACGTGGCAAAGTTACCGTTACCATCTTGCTCAACATAGCTCGTGTTTTCAGCCCCCACGAGTTCAACAACAGCTTCGTTTTGCTCACCAGTCTGCATGACATCAACCATGTTGCTATTACCCGTCACATCAATATCAATTTGGCTAAAAAAGCCTGATTGATTGACATTCACTTCGTTGCCGTCACCTTCAATGTTTGCATCTGTAATGTGCCAATCTTCAGTTTGATTAATATCAATCACATTGCCTTCACCCGTTGACTCAACGTAGGCCTCAATCCACTCGCCATCTTGTGTGACAGTCGCTGCTTGGTCATCACCGGTCTGTTTAACGCTAGCAATATGTAGATCACCGGTTTGGCGAATGGTAGCGTCCTGACCAACAACGTCACCCGATGCGACAGTGGTTTGAATAATTGTGGCACTGTTTGCTGAATCGGCTAATGCATTGCTGCTTAGGCCTAAACTTGCTGTAATCGCTAGCGCAATCATAGTTTTAGTTGTTTGCGATCTCATTAGAGGCTCCCTGCTTAATATTGAGTAATTGTGATTGCGGCACCGTCTGCAATCTGTTCAATTGAAAAACTGGCACTTCCCAGCTGATTTATTTGTACTAAATTGTCATTGCCAATCTGGGTGATATAGGCTTGGTTATCCGTCCCAGCTTGTAAAAGATCAACTTCATTATCTTGTCCAAATTGAATGACTTCTGCTTGATTACTACTGCCAACTTGGATTAAGTCAGTGATATTTCCCTCGCCAGACTGGCTCAGACTGGCTTGGTTAAGTACGCCGACTTGCACAAGGTTAATAATGTTGTCTCGCCCTGAACTTTCGAGAAGTGTTTGCAGTGTTATGGGGAGTTCATTGGCAACTAACTCTGATTCATTGCCAAGGCTAGAGGCTGAATAGAGTGAGAGGGCAAGGATGACTCCAACTGTTTTAAAAACCGACACTTAACGCTCCTTCATTAAGATTACAAGGTGAAGCACACTTCACTTTGTGCTTGCTGGTGAGGTCTCTTTACTAGAAGTTGCTCGCCAGATAAGTTCCTCAAGTTACCCTGTTGTTTTTTTGCTGCAATAAGAAAAAGGTCTACTTATTTGAGTAGATGAAAATTCTACCAATCTGACGATAGATTATCTTTTTACTGTTGAATGCTAAGAGGTTTTGGTTTTTTTAACTGTTTTTGGGGCACTTTTTATAATGCAATGGGATTAGTAGTTTAGTCCTAATTGGTCGGCAAGCTCTTTCAAATACTGAGGCGCTGTGGCAACAATTTGATGGGTTAAAAATGCCGGATGTTCACTTTTGTTTTCAACAAGCCAAGCGTTGTTATGGGCTGGATAATGGAGTGTTTGGGGTACCGGTTCGGGAAATTTAAAGGATTAATAGGGAACCTGTTTATGTTTAAGAAACTGACACCGTTAGCCTCTGCTATCGCTGGAATTATCGCGGTTTCGTCTGCTCCAGTGCAGGCGAAAGTAGTAACTCAACACGAATATATTAAAGACTCGCTAATCGTTGTTTATAAAGACAATGCCACTCAGAGCGAGCGCGCGTCGGCTCAACGTCTGGTTAGGGCTTCTATGCGTGATGTTAATGCCGATGGTGTTGATGACCGTTTTGCTAACTTGCTTGAGGGTAAGCTGGCTAGATTATCACTTCGTCCAGGTTCAGATGTTGGGCAGGCGATCAAGATGATCAGTCGTCATCCTGCAGTAAAATATGCAGAACCTAACTATGTGATTAAGGCGATTGGTACGCCTGATGATCCAGACTTTGTGTCTTTATGGGGCATGAATAACACGGGCCAAGATGGCGGTGTAGCTGATGCCGATATTGATGCAGTAGAAGCTTGGGATGTCACCACTGGTGATAGCGCTATTGTGGTTGGTGTAATTGATACCGGTGTTGATTATAACCACCCAGATCTACAGGCAAATATGTGGACCAACCCGAATGAAATTGCTGGTAACGGCATCGATGATGATGGTAACGGTGTAATCGATGATATTCATGGTTTTAACGCTGTGAATAACAGTGGCGATCCTATGGACGGCAACGGCCATGGTACTCACGTAGCAGGGACGATTGGTGCGTCGGGTAACAATGGTGTTGGCGTTGTAGGTGTTAACTGGGACGTGAGTATTGTGGGTTGTCAGTTCTTAGATTCGAGTGGCTCAGGCTCTACGGCTAATGCGATTGCTTGTATCGACTATATGACAGATTTAAAGTTAAATCATGGCGTAGAAATTAAGGCGACGAATAACTCTTGGGGCGGCGGTGGCTTTAGCCAAGCGTTGAAAGACTCTATCGATGCCGGTGGTGATGCTGGGATTTTGTTCTTTGCTGCAGCGGGTAACAGTGCGGTCGATAATGATGCGAATCCGCACTATCCATCAAGTTATGATTCTGATGCGGTTATGTCGATTGCCAGCACAGATCGAAATGATGACATGTCTAGCTTTTCTCAGTGGGGCTTAACCAGCGTTGATATGGGGGCGCCGGGTTCAGCTATTCTTTCAACTACACCGGGCAACACGTACTCGACATACTCTGGTACATCAATGGCGACACCTCATATGACAGGTGCTGCAGCGCTAGTATGGTCTATTAATCCAGACTTAACACCGTTAGAGATGAAGCAGTTGCTGATGGATTCTGGTGATGCCAATACTGCACTTGCAGGTAAGACCGTTGCGGGGACGCGATTGAACGTAGCCAACGCGCTTGATCTTGCCGATCCCGATCCTGCTTATCGCTTTACGGTAACGCCAACTTCACAAACTGTAGAAGCCGGTAGCTCAACTCGTTATGACTTTAGTGTCGGCAGTGTCGCGGGGTGGGACGGTACAGTGGCATTAACTGTCGATGTTACGCCAACTCTTGCTGGTGTAACGTTATCGAGTAGCAGCGTAATGGCAGGTGATAGCTTTACTGTTGATGTTGCAACTGATGCTGCAGCTGCTTGGGGAGATTACACCATAACGGTTTCGGGTGATGACGGCAGCATTGTTAAGAGCAAAGCGGTTTCACTCACAGTGCTACCTGAAGGTATTCAGGACTTTACTTACTCAAATACTGATTCTGCAGCGATCCCTGATAATGATCCGGCAGGTATTGTTAGCACTATCGTGATTGCCGATGATGTTCAGGTATTTGGTGTTAACGCTAATGTGGATATCTCTCATACTTGGAGCGGCGATCTCGCCGTCACCTTAACTTCGCCAGCTGGCACTGAAGTTGTGCTACATAACCGTGAAGGTGGCAGTGCAGACGATATCGTTAAGAGCTGGGACTTGAGTGCCTTTAATGGTGAAATGGCAACCGGTACTTGGACATTGTCAGTTGATGACAATGTTGGTTCGGATACGGGAACACTCAATAGCTGGGGGATGATTATCTCTGGTGTGGGTGAGGCGGCTCCAGCTGCACCTGTCGCTGGCTTTAGCTATGCTGTAGATGGTCTCAATGTTGCCTTTACTAACTCAAGTAGTGATGTGAACGATGATATTGTTGGTTATAGCTGGGATCTGGGTGATGGTGGTGTATCGACAGAGATGAGCCCAGCTCATAGTTACGCGGCTGCTGGAACTTACACTGTATCTATGACGGTTACAGATGCTGAAGGTAATAGTGATACCGTGACGATGAATGTAGAGGTCTTTGAGCATAGCATTACAGCGGGTGTCGCACGCGCTAAGCTATCACGTCGTGGCAGTGCACTGGTCGACTTAACTTGGGATGGTGCATCAGGTGATAACGTGGTGATTTATCGTGATGGCAATGCGATAGCAACTACAAGCAATGATGGCCGTTACCGTGACCGTTTCTCTGGTGCTGCAGCATCGGTAGAATACAAGGTATGTGAAGCATCAAGCAGTCTTTGTTCTGATGTGATAACAGCAGCTTTCTAAGTTTACTTAGTGAGTAATACTGTTATTTAGTTATATGAAGCGACCTTATGGTCGCTTTTTTTATGTCTGTATTTTGAGGGCTACAGCTTTAAGCACATAGGTTTAAAAGTTAACGTGGTATTTATCGAGAATGGCTTGATAGGCACCAGAGCGTTTTAAGTTTTTAACGCCTTCTGCAAATTTTTCAGCATATTGCAGGCCTTGCACATTGTGGCTAAAGCCTACATAGAGTGGAGTAGCTTCTCCTTCGCTGCCCGCAAAGCGAATAAGGTCGCTATAACCGTTTTTTTTGGCTGAGTAATCGATAACATAGTGATTGCCTAATATGACATCTACGCGGTTTTTGATCACTAAGTGAAGGTTCGTTTTTAGCGGGGTTTCCCCTGAAGTTCGAAAATGAGTTGGGTGTTGTTTAAGGTATTGGTTCAATGCGTTGCCATAGTCATACCCTAAGATAGAGGCTAGGTGTTTATCATCTAGGCTAGGGAGATCAGTAAATTGCCAGTCGTCATTGCTGTGGGTAAAGAAGTCATTGGTATATTGCCCAATAACAAGGTGATTATTATAAAGTTCAAAAGCGGCCACATGCTCACTCGTGACAGCCAGCACAGCATCAATCTTATGCTGACTTGCAAGCTTCAATGCGCGCTGAAAGGGGATGAGCTCAAACTTGACGTTGATATTCACCGAGGCAAAGGCTTGTTGGGTTAACTCGACCACATAACCTGAATCATCAGTGCAGATATAGGGGCACCATATATCTGATGCAACGATGATCTCGTCTGCGTGGGAGGAGAAGCTTACGGCTAATACGATTAGTAATCTACACTTCAAAACAATCCTATTGTTAGTCACTCTATAAGGCGAGACTAGTCTATCAAAAGTATGCCGATAAAGGGGGATATTTAGCTTATTTAGTGGTCTAAGCTTGTCATTGGGGGCGGGAAAAATAGTATTTCTCTTTTAGGCGGCGCTCCTTTATGAGCGGGTTGACATGCTCTTGTCATATTGTACTTACACTATAGTGGTAGCTGTTTTATGTCATAAAAGTCGCTTGTTGTTATTTGTCGATGATTGTTGTTTAAACGGTTGATGTTGTGAGGGTTCTTAACCTAGTTCATAATTTTTTGAATTTATTGATAACGAAAAACTTGAATAACCGCTGCTTTGAACTAAATTCGATAAGAGCTGAATAATTTATGTGATTTATTTCATCTTTGAGAGTGATATTTTGTATTTACAACTATTGATATTCGGCAAAAATCTGTAAAAATACCGCTTCTGTCCCTGATGACGAAATACAGGGAAAACGGAGGTAAATGTTAGCGCAATTTGCCTCTTATTGATTTTTGTATGTGTTGATTTAAGGGCATTAACATATATGTATAAGACGACAAAAAAACCAGTATGGTACGGCGAACTAAGAACAGCTCGTGGCAATACCATTCTAATTCATGATAAACAGTTTCCTGATGCTTCTGCTGGACGTGTTTACTTCTATAACGCGACTCGAGAGTCAATTATTGAGTATGCAGAAGATATCGTTAAGCCTAACTTACATGAGCTTGATGAGCAGGCGATAGCTGAAGTTGATAAAACTTATGGCGCCGCTTGGTTTGCAGCAAGAGAAGAGTTTATGGCTAAACATCAAGGCTGGGTAGAGGCTAATAATCCTAAGGCTGCTGCTGCACCTAAAAAGGCAAAGGCTGCACCAGTCGATGATGATGAGCCTGAACTAGAGTCGGCAGGCGGTGACGATGACTATGATGATGACTGGTCAGACGATTACGATGATTAATTAATGAAAAAACAGCGCTAGCGCTGTTTTTTTTTGCTTAATGTAATTAGAAGTGACTAATTAGCAGCAACATCATTTTCAAATTGATAGCGGCTAATATGATGATAAATCTCACCAGCAGCTATGACAGCATCACCTGCAATATCCGCTTGGTTTGGTGCATCGGGGATCTGCTGAGGCTCCAAGCACACACCTTGGTACTGTTTTAGTGTCTTTTGATTTTTACCTGTAATGCCTTGTAAATGGTTAGCACCGTAAACCTGCACGCCTGGCTGATTGGTATATAGGGTCAAGCTTCGACCGCTGTAGGCTGAGCTCAGCCTACCAAACCGCTGTAATGTCGACTCACTTTGCGGTAATAAAAAGCAATGATCTAAACCTGATGTTGCAGTTAACTCCTCACGACCAATCAGCGACTGCAGTTGAGTCGGTACAGATAAGTCTAAACCGCTGCCACGGGTTTCGCAGATCCCACTAGGCACTCCTACATTATTCATTTCGAGATACTCAGTGGCATCGATTTGCAGTTGGTGCGCTAGACTTGAGTCGCTGGCATCTAAGTTGAAATAACTGTGTTGAGTCAAGCTGATGGGGCAGGGTTTATCTGAGTTGGCTAAGATTTCGATATAAAGATTGTTGCCAACAAGGCGATAATCTAACTGCACATTGCAGTTTCCCGGAAACCCCATATCTCCATCAGGGCTTCTTAGACTGAGACGCACACCGTCTGGTAAAGGGCCTAGCTGCCAGTTTTTTTTATGAAATCCCTCGCTGCCGCCGTGTAAGCAGTTAGTCTCTTGATTGACATCGAGTTGATACAGGTTGTGACCAATACTAAATTGGCCGTTAGCGATGCGGTTTGCATACCGCCCTGCAACGGCACCCAGATAGGCATTTTGTGCTAGATAATCTTCGGCGCTATCACAGCCTAAAACTAAATTGGCACGCTCGCCATCTCGATCTGGTGCCCATAAAGAGCGAATTATCCCACCTAGGCTTAACACCTCAATGGCGATAGTACCGTTGTCGATGAGCAGTCGCTCAATTTGTCCACCACGTGGATCAGTCCAAGGCTCGAGGGGGCGAATACGTACCATAATTAGGTCCTGTTAATGGTTAAGCTAGTCGTCGATACGCTTGGCGCCATCGCAAGCGTTGCACAGATAAATATCGGCTTCTAAACCTGTTTTTTCAGCATATTTCTGTTCAACAATTTCTACAACAGCGTCGGTGAGCGCGTGATCGACCAAGGCGACAACACAGCCGCCAAAGCCTCCGCCAGTCATGCGAACGCCGCCACGCTCACCAATAACATTAGCGATGATCTCAACGAGGTAATCGATTTCTGTTGTGGTGATTTCAAAATCATCCCGCATTGATGCATGGGACTCTGCCATTAAACGGCTGACCTTCGCTATGTCAGCAGACTCTAGTGCCCATGCTGCATTTTGGGTGCGTCGATTTTCAGTGATAACGTGCTTTGCGCGTTTATAACAAGCTTCAGTTAATTCAGATTTACCCGCTTCAAGGCTGGCTAAATCCAGATCTCGTAGTGATTCAAGACCAAAGTGGGCAGCAGCTTGCTCACACTGCTCACGTCGAAGGTTATACTCCGAATCGACGAGGCCGCGTTGAACATTAGAGTTGATAATAATCAAGCTTAAACTGTCAGGAATACTGACCGCCTCACTGTCTAAATCGAGGCAGTCGATAAGCAGTGCATGGTCCTGCTCACCTAGCGCGCTGATCATCTGATCCATGATACCGCAGGCGCAGCCAACAAATTGGTTTTCGCCGCGTTGTGCTAACTGAGCGATGGCAAGAGGTGAGAGCTTGATTTGACTACAGTCGTTAACCGCGGTGCCAAAAGCAACCTCAAGGGCTGCAGAAGACGACAGGCCTGCGCCCATTGGCACATTACTGACAACGGCTAGATCGAGCCCTTTGGGGGCAAGACCCGAGGTGGCCATAGCGGCAGTGAAACCTTTTAAGTAGTTCGACCAATGGTTTTTAACTGGCACTCCTTCTTCACCAAATACCCACTCTTCAATTTCACCGGGAAAGGCGTCAGATACGGCGCGAAAGCGAAGGTCATCACGGCGCTTGACTACTATGGCGGTATGGAAGTTGATGGCGGCGGGTAGCACAAATCCATCGTTATAGTCGGTATGTTCACCAATGAGGTTAACGCGTCCAGGGGCACAATAAAGCTCATCAGCTTGGGTGCCAAAAGTTTGCACAAACAGTTTGTTTGCTCGCTGAGCGGGATTGGACATAATCAAAATTTCCGAATGTTAATATTTACGTTCAGTACAAAACATTGCAATAAACTGTTTAGTTTGCTGAGTTTGATTCTGGTGACCAATTTAATAACAGCGGCATACATTAAAATTTAATCTTAATGAGTTACATTTTATTGAGCGGCAATGAGGCCTGTTTTTTTAGTGACGTCAGGTTTTTATACTGGTGTCATATTGCCTTGCTCAATATCTATCTCTAGTTTTATATCATGACTTTGTAGATTGTGTAACTGAGTTTTTTTATAGCACAAAAACTCAGCAGGCAAAGACCCCTAATGCCCTACGGTTACGCAGGGCCATTACGTTTCCGCTAACCTTTAGTCGGTTACCAATTGGCTATTTAGGCTTTGCGGCCCAAAAACAAACTTGCTCAGTGCTAGGGTCACCAATATGGTGGCGGCAAGAGTGATCGCCATCATGTGGATGAAGTGCAGCGGGCTCCATACAAACGTAAACACGGCATATACCAACACACCAAATACCAGACCTATCTTAATCGCTTTTGCATTGACATCTTTAAAGGCAAGCGCGCAGATAAAGGCTGCCAATACCGGCATAGAATAGAGGCCGTTTAATTGCTGTAGTAGTGAGATGATGCTGGCTGACTGGGCAAATACTGGAACCAAGCATAATGAAATAAGGGTGAAGACTAATGCCACACGGGTACCAATCTTACGCACATCAGCATTCGGGTTGATGTAGTTTTGATGAATATCACAGGTATAAAGTGCAGCTGCTGAGTTTAAGCATGAGTTAAATGAGCTTAATACTGCCCCCGCCATCACCGCAGCAAATGCGCCAGACATCCAACTTGGTAAGATGTCACCGACTAATTTTCCGTAGGCCACATCACCCACATCACCATACAGCTTATAGGCAACAAGTCCGGGCAATACCACGATAATAGGAATGATAAGCTTCATGACGACTGCGGCATAAAGGCCTTTTTGCGCTTCTTCAACTGACTTTGCAGCCAAGGCTCTTTGGGTGATAACCATATTGGTTCCCCAGTAGAAGATCTGAATAAAGATCATGCCTGTTAGTAAAGTGGGCCAGGGAATATCTGATTGGGCGTCACCAATCAAGGTAAGGCGTTCAATCGGGATCCCTGAGAGATCCCAGTTGACGGCATTAAGCGCTAGATAAGAGACCACGACCCCCATGAATAATAAGCCAACACCATTGAGGCTATCTGAAATCGCGATGGCTCTTAGGCCACCAAAAATGGCATAGATAGCGCCGACTACAGCAAAGATCACGGCCAACACTGTCACTGAAATAGATAAGCCAAACATCGACTTCATAAATAGTGAGCCGGTATACAGTACTACAGGGAGTAAGATGAAGGCGTAGCCAAGCATAAACAGCACCGACACCATGGCACGGATCCCTTTGTCTTGATATTTGCGCTCAAGCAGCTCAGTGGTTGTGGTGCAGTTGTATTTGTAATAGATAGGGATTAACCACTTAGCTAGGATTATCAGACCCACTGCTGCAGCAATCTCCCACCAAGCAACGAGTAAGGTTTGCGCACCATTCATTCCTACAATCTGCTCGGCGCTGATGTTGGTCATCATCAATGAGCCTGCCACGACTACCCAACTTAAGCCGCCGCCAGCAAGAAAGTAGTCTTTGCTATCACTGGTGTCGCGAGTGATGTTTCGGCACTTTAGGTAGGTTATTAAGCCTACCAAGGCGGTTAAGCCAAAAAATATAACGAGTTGAATAGTCTGTTCCATGTTAATCCTTCACTGCTATTTTAGTTTTAATATCCGTGTGTAACTCATTGCTTTAGGGTTGAGTTCTAGCTTGTTTGGTTATCGTGCTTTGAGCATGAGTTGGCGCGAGGCTAAAGCCAAAAGACATAGCCTCTGGCGCGATACGATAGGGGGTATGCACGGGGCGCCCCCATGATGTATCTCCCCCCACTCCCATCTGCTTGTAATCGATATTCCAGGTGACAAAGTTGCGTGTGGGGATCTCTGCACCATGGTTGGCAGTGACTGGCACGAGTCCTGATGCTGACCCTTCGGCATCGCCGTCTCTAAAGTCGATATCGGCTTGAGAAAATGGCCATAGGCTGGTTTGCAGTAATTCTTTTTCCATAGTGGTTTGGGCAAGCAAGCCTGTACCTTTACTGTTTGTCACTGCCACATAACGTACGTCGGTGCGTTGTCCTGTTTCTTGTGGTCTAGAGTAACGATGGAAGGTTTTCTCTATGGGTAGAACATACCAAGCAACAGGGTTCCCCGTTTTTCTATCGGCGTAAGTCTCTTCAGGGCCGCGGCCAAAGTAGTGCATAAAGCGCATCTCAAATGGCAGTTGTGCTGAGAAGCCAAATCGAGGCAGGTCGGCAAGCTCTATATCACCGGGGGTAAACTGACTATTGACTAACAGTTTACCTTGCTGGCTCACGCGATAACGGGTTTTTAAAGTAAAACCCAGTGTAGGGTGCTGGTGGCTAACATCCAGAGCCGGTGCGTTGCCACTGATATAGTTGATGGAGGCTAGAGTTAACTCTGCAGCCGCATCTTGCCACATATCGGCCCATTTAGGCATTTGGTTACCCAAGTCGTTATCTGTTGGGGCGCGCCAGAAGTTAGGCATGAGAGGGCTATCGAGTAGTACTGTATCATTGGCTTTAACTTTGCTCAGCCAACCATTGCTTTTAGCGATGAAATACTGGCTGTCACCGTTTCCTAATACCCAGCTGTCGTCCGACTCTTCAATAGCATCAATCGTTTTTACGCTCACAGCTTTAGGCGTGTGCAGCTCAAACTGCTCAAAGGCTATAAGGTGATCGGTGGGCAACATAGGTTGCGGTGTATCGACTTTTACCTCTAGTAAAAGCTGATACTCGAACTCTGGTTTTTGCTGCATGAGCTCAATCGCGGTCTTAGATAAGCTAAAACGAATCGCTTTACTGGTGTCGGCTTTGATGTGTGGAAGTGCTAATAAGCCGTCAGCCACAGATTGACCATCTTGCTGCACTGTCCAGACTAAGTTTAACCCTTGCGTGTCGATAAAGTCATAGCGATTTTTCAGGGTGAATTCGACGTTTTGCTGCTTAATACTCAATCCTGTCAGCTTAAATGGCTGATAGACTTTTTTCACTTCAGATAGGTGGGGGTGTGGATTTCTGTCTGGATCCACTAAGCCATTATTAAGAAAGTTACCGTCGGTAGGCATGTCCGGGTGGTAGTCTTTGCCGTAAGCCCAATAGCGCTGGCCATTGTCATTGGTAAAGGCCAGAGACTGGTCGACCCAATCCCAAATAAAGCCACCTTGCAGCTGAGGATATTGGTCTATCACGTCCCAGTAATCTTGTAGGTTACCGACAGAGTTGCCCATCGCGTGAGCATATTCAATCATGATAAGTGGTCTATCTGTATGCGCCTTCGCGTACTTTTCAATACGCTCAATCGATGGGTACATAGGGGCAACAATATCGGTATAAGCATGTTGCCCAGCGGGTTCATATTGCACTGGGCGGCTCGGATCGCGCTGTTTTATCCAGTCATAGAGGGCGGCAAAAAGCTTGCCTTCTCCGGCTTCATTACCGAGTGACCAGATGATGATAGAAGGATGGTTTTTATCACGCTCAACCATGCGTTCGACGCGAGCCTTGTGGGCGGGAAGCCAGCTCATCTCGTTACCAAGTTGAGTCTCCTTATCTATCGCTAATGGATGAGACTCAATATTGGCCTCATCTATCACATATAGACCATATTTATCGGTGAGACTTAACCAGTAGGGATCGTTTGGATAGTGGCTTGAGCGCACCGCATTGATGTTGTTTTGCTTCATCAAGCGGATATCGGTTTCCATGCTTGCCCGGCTCACTACATGGCCGGTATCGGGGTCAGTTTCGTGCCTATCGACGCCGCGAATAGTAATGGCCTTGTTGTTGACTAATAGCTGACCCGCTTTTATCTCGACACGGCGAAAGCCTATCTGTTGACTGCTAGCTTGCAGCAGTTTTCCTTGGCTGTCGTTAAGGCTAACAATCAGCTGATACAGGTTTGGGGTTTCTGCGCTCCAAAGTTTGGGAGACTTGAGGGAGAAGTCGAACTGTTGGCGCTGCTGTTTATTAAGTTTAGTGATATCTTGTTCACCGCTGCTGACTTCAACGCCTTGAGGGGAAAGTAGTCGATAGCTGAGGCTGACATCTTTGGCTTTTGCATGGTTTTCAAGTGTTAGCTTAAGGTTAACCTCGGCGTTATCTAAAGCGTTTGAAAGTTGATACTGCGCGTCAATATCGCTTATACGCTGCTTTTCGGTGGCATAAAGGTATACATCGCGCTCAATACCACTGACTCTGAGCATATCCTGGCTTTCTAAGTAGCTCGCATCACTCCAGCGGATAATTTGTAAGGCCAGTAAGTTTTTTCCTTGGGTCAAATAAGGAGTGATATCAAATTCGGCTGGCGTTTTGGCGCCTTGGCTATAACCCACTTCTGTGCCGTTAACAAACGCAGTCAGTGCCGACCGTGCTGCGCCAATGTGCAAGAATACTTGCTTATCTTGCCAGCCGTTAGGCAGGCTTATTTCACGACGATAGCTTCCCGTCGGGTTATGGTCTTCTGGCGCATCGGGCCAAGTCGTAGTAAATGGATAGCGCTCATCTAAATAGATGGCATGGCCAAATCCTTGGGTCTCCCAGTTACCGGGCACTTGAATGCTCTGCCAGCCCTCAAGATTAGTATCAGCTTGAGCAAAATCCTTGGGAACACTAAAAGGATTTTTAGCGTAATGGAACTGCCACCGACCATTAAGATCGAAAAAGTTACTGCTGTCTTTAGGCTGATCTTTTAGCGCGTTGGCTAAGCTCGAATAACCAAAAAAACTGGCATGCGCTGCTTGTTTGTTTTGCTCAAAAATCTGATGGTTTTGCCAGCGCTCAGGGGGCGCGCTGGCATAGCTCACAGGGCAAACTAAAAGCGCAAGCAGAGCGGTCAATAGCGAGCGGGCTGCAGCGTTATTACGGGGCGATGGTAAGGGCTTTATAAAGGGATGATTTTTCATTATTTATTATTCTATTGTCGTTATTGTATTTGTATTTGGGTCTTTCTTGTTATGTGCAGGCTATTTTCGCTGCCAAACTATCGCTAAATGCTGATTGTCGGGGCTAATGGCTATCCTTGAGGCGCTTAGGTAATCAGCATTGGGTTGCGGGATTGGGCTAATCAATTGCCAGCTTTTATTGCTCGATTTATCCCAAGCAACTAACTGGCCATTATCGATGTTAAACAGCCAGTTATTCTGACTCCAGGCATAGTCTTCACTGGCAGTATTCGAGAGTGGGATCAATTGGGTGTGGCTGTTATCTTTTGGTGAGAAGCGCTTAATGACTCGGTCGCCATCTAGCTGTTTATGTAGATAACTAAAGGCTTCATCATTAGGAATGGCATGGATACTTCTGCCAACATTTGCGACCACAAAATGACGTTCATCGGCGGTTTCGCCATTGGGTTCAAAGTAGAGACTGTAGGCGTATCGAGCCCAAATTAGCTTGCCAAGATCTTGCTTAATTGCGTAGTAACCAGCTGGAATTAAGCTATTAATAGCACGTTGGCGTGGGGTACTGCCTGTTTGTTGCCATACACTTTGATGGGGCACGCCTTGCTCGACCACATAATTAACTTGGTTGTTTTCCGCAGCTGTTTTAAAGGCTTGGGGAGAGAACTCGCTTTGCTCCGGGGTAAATGTGAGCTGCGTTATACGATTGTCGGCTATTTGGAACTGATAAATATCATTGTGGCGAGCAGAGGCTTGCGGGCCCTCACTTGGTGCGGCTTGCCTGTCTGAGGTGAAGAATAGCTGTGAGCTATCTGGTGTAAAGCTTGGCTGATTATCGTAACCGTCTCGCGCAGTGACTGGGCGACCTTCTGATACTGTCCACCCTTGTTGATTATCTTGGTAATTAAGTTTGTAGATCCAGATATCAAACCCAGCGGCAAAGGCGCTGCTGGGGACAAGAAGTAGGGCTGTTAAAAACCCATAACCCGCCAGAGTAGTATTATTATTTTTTGGCATTGTATGTTAATGGTCATCTTATACTCGATAACAAATAACATACGCTATAATGCGGATAATGTATACAATCAGCTCTTTTGCGACATTTCCACTGACTCAGCCTGGTTTTCATGCTTGATAATATCTCCCGCATCAGGGGTATCAGCTTCATTTTTACGATTGATGGCATCTGGATTATCTGGTGCTGCGCCGCCAGGAGTGAGTAGCTCTTTGACCAGGTGTTCAACTAAACCCGCACCTGCCGCCTCATAGAGGTTATATACGCTATGTACGCCAGACTCGCTAAGTGATTGAGCATCTTCTTTATACTTAACGATGGCGCTTAGTTTACCTTGGTAATCATGTAGTTTTAATTGCTCCACCGCAAACAGGTTACCCACGTGATGAGGCATGGTTAGCAAGACTAATTCGAGATTAGGCGCTCTGTCTAATTTTTCCCAGAAGTCAGTATCAGAGGCATCACCTTGCACCACGTTTCGGCCTTCATTTATGTGGAAGTCTACCAGTTCTTGTTTGTGCTCAACCCCTAATATTTCGCCATCGTAACGGGCTCGAAGCTCATCATAAGCACCTGAACCAATCCGCCCCATACCTAAAATTAAAAAGCGTGGATTGCCGACAGGAATAGGTCTATCTTCCGGGTGTAGAGGGTGTTTTTCTAACGGCTTGAGCCTGCTTTGAAACTTCTGATATAAACGGCTAGAAGCGGTATTGAGCGGCGCGGCAAACAGGAAGCTAAAGCTGAGTGCAACGGCGAGAATAACCATCCATTGTGGCGGTAGCCATCCCTTTGAGGTCGCAACCGCTGCGACAATTAAACCAAATTCGCTGTAGTTACCTAAGGTAAATGAGCTCATTAGTGCGGTACGAGAACGCAGTTTAAAGTGGGTTAGCAAGTACATAAATAGGACGACTTTAATCGGCACGACAAGGACTAAAATTGCGGCCAAACCGATGTCGGAAAAGGTGGGTAAACCATTTAGGCCTACCGTTAAGAAGAACGCGACTAAGAATAACTCTTTAAAGTAAAACAGTGATTTAGCCAGCTCTGATGATTTAGGGTGCCCCGCCAGTAAAATACCAATGACCAGCGCACCCAGATCTGGCTTTAACCCGACGAGCTCAAATAGGCCAGCGCCCATGACGAGTGCCATCACCAAGCCAAATAGGACTAGTAGTTCACCGTGTCCAACACGATCGAATGCTTTATATATGAGGGGTTTTGCCAGCGGCAGTAACAGTAAACCTAGCGCCCAATATGAGGGGATATCCCCTTTAGATATGGTTAAGAAAGCAACCGCGAAGATATCTTGCATAATCAAGATACCAATAGCCACTCGGCCATAAAGCGACTGCATATCACCTTTATCTTCCAATATTTTTACCGCAAAAATGGTACTGGAAAAACTTAATGCAAAGGCAAGTAACGCAAATTGTTCTATCTCTAATCCTGTGAGCTGCTCAAGCCCTAATAGGCCGAGCAGTTTCAGTAGTGGGATAAAGAATAGCATAGAGCCGATTAGATGCAGGCTGGAGCCGGCCCAAACCTCCGCTTTAAATAAGCTGCGTAGATCTAACTTAAGACCAATGGCAAACAGTAGAAGGGTGACACCTAGATTGGCAAGTTGCTCCAACATAGGCAAGCTGGACTCTTCAATACCAAACAGAAACAGCACAAATCCCGCAACAAGATAGCCAATTAAGGGGGGCAGTCCCACGCGGCTAACTAACATGCCGCAGGCTAAGGTGATAATGAGTATAGCGGGTTCCATGATGCTCCTTTCTTTATAATATGTACCCAAGCCATTGGATACAATGATGCACCATTGTATAAGAAATTTATGAAGTTGAGCTGAAAATTGTGAATAAATTTAATGGTTATTTGCGGTGTTGTGAGCTAGGGAAGCTTAAAAAGAAGCCCCGATTATTAAAGATAAACGGGGCTTCTAAAGATAAGGTTTAATTTGCGCTAACGGCTTAGTTAACTAAGTGATCTAAATGCTCTGCAAATGCTTTCGGTCGCATAAAGCCTGTAACTCGCAGGTCGTCACGAATTACGCCGTTTTCGTCAAACATTAACAAAGTCGGTAAACCGAGTATGTCGTAGTACTCCAGCAGCTCAATATCAACCGCATCGTTTTTGGTGACATCAGCTTGTAGCAATACCATTTGATCCATGCGTTCAATGACGAGTGGATCTTTAAAAGTGATCGCTTCAAACTCTTTACAGGCCACGCACCAGTCAGCATAGAAATCGACCATTACCGTCTTGCCTTGTGCTGTTGCAGCAGCAACTTCAGTATGCAGGTCTAGGAGTGACTTTATGCGGGTAAAACCGTGATTTTCAGCTGTGCTATTAGTGGCAACATTGGTGTTGCTGCTAAAACCCAGCTTGGTCATTACCGCTTGCATGCCATATGAGAAGCTAGCGAGTAGCGCTAACATCAGTAGTACTGAGCGAGTGGTTTGCTTCCAGTTAAACTCGGTAAGTTTGTTCTGGTGCATAAGATAACCGACTAAAGTAATTCCCCAGATTGACCAAAGTAGATCTGAGATAAAGCCTGGCCAAATTCGACCTAGCATTACAATCGATACCGCGATGAGTAGGAAACCAAAGAAAGTCTTGATGATGTCCATCCAGCGACCAGCTCTTGGTAGAAGTTTTCCGCCAGAGGTACCAATAATCAGCAATGGCAGACCCATACCCATACTCAACACGTACAGGGCTAAGAAGCCTTGTAGTAGATCGCCCGTTTGCGCCACATAAATAAGCGCACCAGACAGTGGCGCCGTGGTACAAGGTGATGCCACAAGGCCAGAAATAATGCCCATGACGAACACGCCTATGACATTGCCACCTTTTTGGTTGTTAGAGAATGAGTTCATCTTTTCCTGCCACTTAGCAGGCAGTTTCAGATCATATAGACCAAACATAGATAAACTTAAAACAAAGAAGAGTATTGCTAACACAATTAGCACTGCAGGGTGCTGCAATGCTGCTTGATACTTCATGCCCGCAGAGGCAACGATAAGGCCTACTAGCGAGTAGGTGATTGCCATACCTTGAACATAAACCATAGAGAGGCTGAAGGCTTTTGCGGTAGAAAGCTTCTTACCTTGGCCAACGATAATGCCCGACAAAATGGGGTACATAGGAAAAACGCAAGGCGTAAGCGCAAGGCCGATACCTAAACCAAAGAAGATCACTAAGGTCCACATAAGGCTATCTCCTGACAGCATAGCGCTTAAGGTATCTTGTTGAGTAATTGGGGCTTTTACGCTTTCATTGGCTGATGGCGCGGCACCAAGTGCTTTATCTGTATCACTAAGCAAGCCGTCATTAGCGGCGACTTCAGTTAGCTCAGCCGTTTTTTTAGTTGGCGGAAAACAGAGTTTACCTTCGGCGCAGCCCATAAAAGTGACATTGAGTTTACTGCCAGCTGTGGCTTCTTTAATCGCGACAGGCATCTCGACGTAAGAGTAGTAAACCTCTTGCTCGCCAAAGTATTCATCGGTGTGGGGTTTGCCCTGAGGTAGCACGACTTCGCCTAAAACGGCACCGTCAGCGGTTTCAAATTTAAGTTTGTCACGGTACATATAGTAACCGTCGGCAATGACCCAGCTAATTTTTACTTTGTCGCCTTGCTGTTTAAAGTCGAACACGAATGCTTGATCGACAGGCATGAGCTCAGGCTCACCCTTTAAAAAGTCAAACTTATTGCTACTGAAAATACCGTCGGCGTGTGCCAATGGCGTGAGCAGTAGTAGTGAGGCTAAAAACAGGTTGATAATTCTTTTCATGGCTGTGTAGTTTCTTTTATCCAATCAAAATAGGCTGGCAGTCCTTGGGTTACAGGAACTGCAATTAGCTCGGGTACATCATAGGGATGCAGCTTAGAGAGTGTGTGCTCTATCGCACTGTAATGCTGCGCTAAGCATTTAATTTGCAAACTGAACTCTTGCTCTTCACACAAGTCTCCTTGCCACTCATATACGGAGGTGATCCCTTGAGAGATCTGTACACAGGCAGCAAGCTTATTTTTAACCAGCTCACGGGCAAGGGTTTTTGCTTGCTCCTCGCTGGGGCAGCTGGTGATCACTAACAAAAATTCGTTTTGCATTAAACTATTTCTATTGTCCAACAGATTAAAATTGTATTAAGCCAACTATTGTATAATGCCAATCAAGGTTCATTGGCTATCAATATGGCGAATGGCTTTAAAAAGCGAATCGATACTTTACGTGTTTTACCTTAGGCTTGCATTAAGGCATCGCTAAAATAGTGATGCCAGTAGTTTTTGCTTACAATTACTCGCCTAATTGCGGCACCAGTTAGGATTTATACTCTCTATATAGCAGTTTAACGGTCGTTAATTACAGACTAACAATAGGTGATCACGGTCTCCCAACAGCTAGCTACTTGAAAATAGACCGAGTAACCCCAATTTAGTTTTCATCACCAGCAAAAAATGTGAGGTCAGTGTGTTTTTTATTTTGTTATTAATTTTTGTTTTAGTTCCTGTGATGGAGCTATCAGTACTGATCCGCGTGGGTGAGGTGTTAGGTAGTTGGACAACGGTTGCATTAGTTATTTTTACAGCCGTCGTTGGGGTGTCTTTGGTGCGCACTCAAGGTATTAGCACCTTGATGCAAGTGCAGCAAAAGCTGGCCCGTGGCGAGGCGCCAGGTCAAGAGATTGTTGAAGGCATGATGTTAGCGGTAGCAGGTTTACTCTTGCTGATCCCAGGTTTTGTAACTGACTTTCTTGGACTAGTACTGCTCACACCATTTATGCGAATTCCTGTCGCTAGGTTCTTCTATAAACGTATGCAGCTCAAAGTGCAGGCGAATGGTGGCTTCCAGTCAGGTTTTGGCCCCGGATTTGGTGCTGGAATGGGGCCTCAAGGGCAAAACCCATTTGAACATCCATTTGAAAATAAGGGCGGCCAGTCGCCTTTTGATCAAGGTAATACCTTCGACGGTGACTTTGAACGTAAAACCGACCCAAGTGATAAGCGACCTGAAAGCCATCAAGTAAAAGGAACGACCTTTGAAGGTGAAACGGTTACCAGTGACAGTGATAAAGAATCTGACGATAAACCACAGCCAAAACCTTAATAAGTAAGGCATAGATTGTTATTGATCGCTAGTGAGTTACTAGTGGTCTAACTGCTTAGGATTACGGGGGTAAAAGCGGTCACCGCGGCGTTCTATTAGGTTAAATTTACGGGTGTTTTTATAGGGCAGCTTCATAAAGCCTGACACCCCTTTGCCCTGAATTTTATCCACATGGGCTAAGATCCTATCCAAGCTGGCACGAAACGCTGCCTGTTTTCTCGGATTAAGTAATCGCAAGTAGCTGTGGATCTTCATATGATTAGGCAGCACCTCAAAAATAATACAGCCGGTATGGTGGATCTGATTTATCCAGCCAAGTTCGGTCATAATCTCTTTCGGTAGCTCTAGGTTTTCCTCCGGATCGCGACCATCTTCAAAGTAAGAATGTAGCCGTGATTTGTCTTCAAGCGATGGCACATTACCCACCTCAAAGGGGAGCTGTTGATCGCAACCCGTCACAAATGGTTGCGTGCTGTCTTGGCGTTCAATGTGCAAGGTGTCGCGGGCATTAAAGAAGCAGGCTTTAAATACGCCAATGCGACGAATGCCACGAGCGAGTGTCACCATATTGTTGACGGCAACCGTAATGGCATGTTTTTGCTCGGCCTTATAAATAGCCAAATTGGAGTCGATAAATACGCCGGTTTCACGCCAGTGGATGGCTAAGCCACCTACAATGGCATATTGGCTTAAGCGGCCAACTGCCGCAATAAAGCCTTTTTCGGTATCGCCCATTCCAGCCATAAAATTACGGTAGTATTTCTCTAACTGTAGGTCATCCATTTTGGCTATTGGATCGTCGCCATTATGCTCCTTCAAGAATGACTTACGCGAGCTGTAGCTAACGGTCTCAACTTCTTTGTCTCTGGGGAGGATCCAGACAGGGATCTCGGCAACGAGCGGCGTGGTGTCAATTTCTGGTAAGTGCATACGGTGACTGTGAGCCATGCTTTTTAAAAAGTAGTCACCGGCTTTTTTTCGTTGCTGTGGGTCATCGCTGAGCATGCCATCTAAGGTGCGCGCTAGCTCTACTGGCAAGCCGATACTGGTAGCGGGGATGACTTTACTACCAAAGCGACTGGCCTGGCCCGACGCTAAAGCGTAAAGGGTGGCTGCAACGCCTTGTTCATCAAACCTCGGGCTAGAGAGGGCGCCGTTAAGTTGCTCTTCGCCAATAAAATACACGTCTCCCATACGGGCATTGGTATGTTGTTGATCGCTGGACATTAAGTCCATCACATTGCCGTTAACGGGATTACCTTGAGTGTCACGCTGTGCAAATACAGCAGAGCCCCAGTCAATCAGCGATAGATGTTGAGTATGAATGTCATAGACGAGGTTTGACGGTTTGATATCGCCATGAATGAGCGGTCTACCATGGTGTAGATATTGTAAGATAGCCGCGAGTTGGCGGGCTATATTCATCACCATGGCAACCGGTAATGCGCCTACTCTTACACAAAGTTGTTCAAGGTCCTCACCTGGAGCACGGGCCATGACCAAAATCCCTTGCTTACCTACGTGTTCAAACTTTATCGCTGGTGGCACGTTAGGATGGATGACCTGAGAAAGCATAAAGGCTTCTTCTTCAAGCCTATCTTGAATATGCTGAGGCAGAGTTAACCGAGAGAACTTAAACACATGAGCCTCGCCCTGCTTATTAACGCCTGCAAACACAAAACCATAGGCGCCTTTACCCACGAGTTCTAAATCTTTATATCCCAACTTACTTAACTGCTGTTTACACAGGCGGATCCAGGCTCTGTGTTTACGGGCGTCATTGGCACCAAGCAGATAAACAGATTGCTCTTCTGAGATGTAAAAGTGTTGCAGTTCTGGTGTTTGCAATGGCGTCCCCTTCTTCAGTGAGTTCCATTAAATCAATAAGCTGTAATAAAGTCCAAGCTCATTGAATTATCGCACTTATGTCGAGCTTGTAAAAAGGTTATCTGAATCACACCTAACCAATATTTTCGGGTTAGATATTGATGCATATCAAATCTACGGGAATAAGAGAAAGGTAATCTTGAAGTCAGTACTAGTATAAATGGTATAAGCCAAAGAAAAGGCTTAGATATCAACTAAAGGTGGCTTTATGTCAGGACTAGATAAATCCCAGCTAATTGAATTGCTTGAATACCCACGTCGACGTATTTTACAGTCGATGGAGCTAAATTATTGCCCTCATGCAGGCTTTTTTAACCCGACGGATATGGAGTGCATTAATTGTCACCAAGGTATGGAATGTACCTGGATGAACCACAATGACGAAACCGTTGCGGTCGAGAAGAAATCAGCTGAAGAGCTGAAGCAGCAACTTCTGGTTGCGGTAGATTTTATTGATTCGAGTTTAACACCGCATCACTTGTCTCGTCGTAATTGCGAGTGTGAAAACTGTGTCTGGTTGAGGAAAGTTCAGCAAGTGCTTAATGCATAGCCGTGAATGCATAGTCGTGAGTGTATAGCCGCTTCAGTTTAATCTGCTTCTGTTTAACCTGTGAATGCAGACGCAGTAACAGCATTGTGACTTGGTATCTTTAGTGATAACCGCTTATTTATTTTTGCTTCTATTACGCTCTGGCTATAGAGTAATGGCCAAAATGGTATACCAAGTCTGAGCATCACTTGTCAAAGTGAGCGCTAATTCGTTCCCCTGATGATTCTCATGATCATGGTCATACCTTGGTTTCTTTGGTAATTGTTTTTTAATGCAAATTTGTAATTACCATTTGTAATGGATATGGACTATGCAACCAAGCTTTTGGCATGAAAAGTGGGACGCCCAGCAAATAGGTTTTCATTTAAGTGCGGTTAACCCTTTGTTGGTTAAATATTGGCCGCAACTTAATCTCGCAGCAAATACACAAGTTTTTGTTCCTCTATGTGGTAAGTCATTAGACTTGTGTTTTTTGGCTGAGCAAGGTCATGAAGTGTTAGGCTGCGAGTTAAGTGAACCAGCTGTACAGCAGTTTTATCAAGAAAATAGTCTAGCGTTTAAGGTAAGTGTGGTCGAAGACCATCAACGCTTTACCACTGAGCAAGTCACCATTTTTCAAGGCGATATTTTTACATTGCCAGTATTAGAACCGCAAAGTTGCACAGCCTTTTACGATCGAGCAGCGCTAATCGCTTGGCCGGAAGAGATGCGCTTAGCTTATGCGCGTCAGCTTACTAAATTGGTTTCCGCTAATAGTGTTGGCTTATTGATCACCTTAGATTATCCACAAGCCGAGTTAAATGGCCCGCCTTTTGCGGTATCAGAAGATTGGGTTCAGGCCAATCTAGGTGAACATTTTAAAATTGAGCGTTTAGCTTGTAACGATGTGTTGAATGACAACCCTCGCTTTGTGAAAAAGCAGGTATCTTGGTTGACGGAATCGGTTTATAAGCTGACGAGAAAATGAGCAGGCCCTAGGGCGTGACTACGTCACTGCGAGATCGCTGCGCTACTAGATCCTATACATTCAAAAGCTTAAAGCTGGAGTTTATCCGTCGCTTCTATCTTTTGTCTTTAGCTTTTGTCTTATAGCAGGACGAAGTCCGCTCTAGCAGTGAGCCTGCGAACGTCCTAGTAGCCCGAAGGGCGTCCTCGAATCTTCTTGGCTTTTAGCCAGATCCAAAAAAGCGACCCTAAGGTCGCTTTTTTGTGGCTTAAAATCGTTAGAGAGTCTTAAGACCCAATCGATTAGAAGTCGTAACGCATACCGATAGTGAATACGTTATCATCTGCTAGATCTGTCTTGTTACTATTAACCTTGTAATCGCCTGTGTACATAGCATAGTGGCCATATACTAAAGTTGATTTAGAGATTCTGTAATCAGCACCAACAGTGATGTTTTGAACATTTACATCGCTGATAGTAGCTAAAGCTGCATTTGTTTCGTTATCTTCTGTATCAGGGTCATTCGGGTTGATGACACCGAAAGAGTTTGTGAAGTATTTGCTTAGACCTGACTCATCAACACCGTATTGAACTTTTAAGTTAACGCCGTTTAGGTTGTAAGCTGCGTTTACGAAGTAAGTATTGCCTTCTAGGTTGTCATACTTGTTGCTTTCAGTGTTCTGGAAAAAACCGCCCACTTTAAAGTCACCAAACTTCGCTTGAGCTACACCACGGTATGCATCAACGTTTGAGATACCTTTGTTGTAAGCAGCCGCTACATAGTAGTTCTGCGTTTTGAACTTTTTGTCACCAAGTGTTGCGCTTAAGGCATACTGAGCGTCATTAGTTTCGTAGTTATCTTCCATCAAGTAAGTTGCATTTAGCGTCACAAGATCGGCGATCTTTGGAGAGTAGTACCAGATACCATCTGCAGCACGAGTTTGTGCAGACACTAGACGGTCGATATCGGCGTTAGTGTTACCGAATAAATCAATGCCGCCTTCAGACTGCTTGAATACTGTGTCGTTACGACCAACAAGTACAGTACCTGCCTGAGACTTAAGACCTAGGAAAGTGTTACGCGCTTTAAAGGTTTCGCCAGAGTTAGTTGTGTTCTCAACTTGAAACTCCATCTGGTAAACAACGTCGATGTTGTTAGTTAGGCTTTCAGTACCTTTAACACCTACGAAAGAGAAGTTGTTTTCGAAAACAGTCCCTTCTTTACCATTTTGAGTCGTTGCACCCGTATCTGCATTAGTTAGAGCTAGATCTAAACGACCGTAAAAGCTTGGACCATCGGCTAGCGCGCCGAAAGAAGCTAGGGTTAAAACTGATGCCACTGACGCAGAGATTAGTGTCTTTTTCATTTCATTTGCTCCCAGAACCTAAGTTCCTATTCGTTTCTTATGGTTTTTTACATAAACTTTTGTTTTTGTTACAAGCATCCGAGCTCATAACAATTGTGGGGCTAAATATTACAGTTTTATGGCATGAAGAATGTGGACTAGATCATGTTTTCAGGGGTTCAAGATTAATTTGCTACTTTTTTGTGACGATTGGAGAGCTTTCGTTGTTTATTTGGTGATTTATATAGAAATAAACACTTTAAACTATCTCTAAAGGGGTATTTTGGCGGATTGCGAGAAAAGTCGGTCTTGCTTGTTTAGTATTTACTAAGGCTGCGAATGGGGTGATCTTGTGCCTATTGTGAGATTACAAAATTAACCAGTGAGCTTCTTTAAGGTGGAAATCAAAGCAAACGGCTTAAATGTTAAGTTTTTGTTGATGAAACCTTGCCTGCTGGGCAGTTGCTCGTCCCTATAAATAAATCATCTAAAATAAAACCTCTGAAACTCAATCATCTAAAACTCAAGCATCTAAGCATTTTCAGTTTCAACATTGAGCACCTTTGCTGTGATATTGAATATTGATTGGTATTAGGCGTTAAGACTGGGGTAAACAGATTGGAGGGAGGCATAAATTAAAAAGGCAGCTAACGCTGCCTTTTAAGCCTATTTGTTTAAGTCAATTTTTATAAGCCATGTATTAAAGCCTATTTGACTCATTAACCAATAGATTAGAAGTCGAAACGCATACCAACAGTGAAGATATCATCACTTAGATCTTGCTTCGCACCGCTCAACTTCATGTCGCCATCGTACTTAGTGTAGTGACCGTATACTAAGGTGTTTTTGCTTAGACGGTAGTCTGCGCCAACACTGAACTGTTGTAACTCGACATCGCTTACTGTTTCTAAGCTAGCGCCATCAGTGCTACCAACGTAACGGCTAACATACTTACCTAGACCTGAGTCATCGTTACCGTACATAGCTTTAAGTTTTAGGTTACCCATAACATAAGCTGCGTTAACGAAGTAAGTATCACCTTCAAGGTTTGAGTACTTGCTGTCAACGTGTTCACTGTTTTGGTAGAAACCACCTAGAATAACCTGGCCAAGTTTAACTTGAGCTACACCACGGTAAGCTTTTACGTTGTCGATGCTGTCGTTATATGCTGCAGAAACATAGTAGTTCTGTGCTTTAAGCCCCTTGTCACCAACGGTTGCACTTAGTGCATACATGTTGTCAGCGTCAACTTTCTTGCCATCAACTTCTTGAGCATAGTTGTCGTCCATTAAATACGTTGCATTCAATGTCACTAAGTCAGCAATTTTTGGTGAGTAGTAAGTAAAACCATCGGCGCTACGAGATTGGCCAGCAGCTAATAGATCGATATCTGAGTTAGTGTTACCGAATAGGTCGAATCCACCTTCAGAAGCTTTAAATACAGTGTCGTTACGTCCCACTAGGATAGTACCAGCAGTCGCTGACTTTAGACCTAGGAAAGTGTTACGCGCAGAAAAAGTGTTGCCTGAGTTGTCGAAGTTATTAACACCGAACTCCATTTGGTAAACCACTTCAAGCTCACTATTGATTGCTTCAGTACCTTTAACACCTAACCATGAGAAGTTGTTCTCAATGATGGTGCCAGACTTTTGGTTTTGCGTCGCAATACCTAGGTCTGAGTTAGTGATTGCAAGATCGGCACGACCATAAAAACTTGGGCCATCAGCGAGTGCTGTAAAAGAGGTGGCGGCTAGTGCTGAAATAATAGTGGCAGACAGAACAGTTTTTTTCATTTTCATCTTCCTGTAGCGAATCGCTATTTATAGTTGCAGGCTATCAATAATCGTCAGCCCTATCTGTGGGCCAACAAGAGTGAAGCTGTATTTTTCGGTCGAGATTCTTGCACGGAATGGGAACTTTGGTTCGTGATCTAGGTCATGTTTAGTGGATTTTACGTGATACACGTCATGTCGTTTTACTGTTTTTAAACAGTTAGTTACGTTGTTTTTAACAAGGGGTACATTTCAGGTGTCTACTGGCACTCTTTTTGTGAAAATGATTTACAAATGTTTTGCGGGTAAAGTAATTTTTTTAGGGTTTTTCCAGCGTTTGGGATAAAATATCAACGCAGTTGCGCTTTCTATTTTCTACAATGAGTATCATTTTGAATAATCACACTTTGTCTGACGCTTACTTAAATCGTTTTGCTGGGATAGGTCGTTTGTACGGTCAGCAAGCTCTTAGTTTTTTTGCCTCGGCCCATGTAGCCGTTGTTGGCATCGGTGGTGTGGGGACCTGGGTCGCAGAATCTTTAGCGAGAAGTGGTATTGGGCAGATAACCTTGATTGATCTGGATGATATCTGTGTGACGAACACTAATAGACAGGCTCATGCGTTAAAAGACACTATAGGTGAATCTAAAGTCGAAGTGATGGCGCAGCGCCTAAAACAGATCAACCCTGAATGCATTGTTAATGAAGTAGAAGACTTCATTACCCCTGAAAACTTATCTGCATATTTTCAGGGTAAGAAGCAAGGGGGAGAGCTTGATTACGTCGTGGACTGTATTGATGCCGTTAAGGCTAAAACTGCATTGATTGCGTGGTGTAAGCGTCAAAAGTTACCCATTGTCACTGTTGGTGGCGCTGGTGGACAGATGGATCCCACTCAAGTACAGGTGGCTGATTTAGCTAAGACCTATCAAGATCCGCTGTTGGCTAAAGTACGTAACCAGTTAAGACGCGAATATAACTTTTCCAAGAATATCGCCCGTCGCTTTTCAATCGAAGCGGTGTTTTCAACTGAGCAACTGGTTTACCCACAAGCTGACGGCTCTGTATGCAGCACCAAGGCTACGGCAGAGGGAAGCATGAGAATGGATTGCGCATCAGGATTTGGTGCGGTGACAGTTGTAACTGGGACCTTTGGGTTTGTTGCTGCAAGTCGGGTATTAACCAAGTTAGCTGCAAAAGCAAATGCATAGCAGAAACTAGCCACTAATAAGGCGCCAGTTAGGCGCCAGTTAGGCGCCTTTTTCTTTTCAGCCTGGAAGCTATACCTTTTAGGAAAAAAGGTAATCCTCTTTGGATGAAATGTAATGTTGAGCATTAGCCATTAACTATTAGCCACTTACTATTAAATGTTGGCACTATTTTTGCTTTTATCTAGGTAGGAACAGATTTCTGACACTGGGTAAATGGGTATGCAAAAAGTGGCTTTCAAACTAACTTCTTTTCAAATGATGTCGCCTAAAAAGTTAATTTTTACAGCAATGCTATGGCTTGCACTGGCGTGCGCTGCACTATTATTTGCTCCTAAAGCGCTGTTGGCCTCATTGAGCCTTAATGAGTTTTCTCAACAAAATGCACACTTTATTGGTTTGGGTTTAATCATTGGTGCGGCTTTTTTATTGACGCAGATTTTAAATTATTTTCTAGATGAGGCGATTAGTCACTTAAGTGATAAGCGCTCTCTTGAAATTATCGAGGAAAAAGTAAAGCTGCTCGACCCAACAGAGAGAGCCTTATTAAGGGAGTTTTTCTTACAAGGTGAAACAATCTTGACCCTACCAGAGCAAGAGACAGCAGTTAAAAGTTTATTAAAGGCAGGAATTTTGGAGCACTTAGGTAACCAGAAGCACTATGCTATTCAAGGCTCAACAGCAGACTTTAAGATTTCAATGCGGGCTCGTGTTCACCTTAACCGCCAAGTGTTACGTTTTCCTGTCGGAGAGCCTAGCCCTGAAGATATGAAGAACTTGATTAAAGCGCGCCCACATTTCGTCAATAGCTTTGCAGTACCACGAAAGCATGCTGCTTAATACGCTATAAGTGACTAGGCTCAGTGGCTCTATAGTGAATGGCTATAGCAACTGGCTTTAGCAACAGTACTAGCAACAATACTCACCAAATTTACCCCAAAAAAATGGGGGCTGATAGCCCCCTGCATTAGAATCAATATCGAAAACTAATTTTCGGGATCCGCAGACTTGGTATAGAACATCCACATTAGATACGAAATGATGCCAATCGTACTAAAGATAACAATCATTGAGGCCAATCCTATTGGGTTGCCAAACATCAAATCTAACCAGAATGCCATTTGCGAAATCCTCTTTCTTTTTAATTCCTAATAACCATACGCTTCGGTGCTTGTGAGTTTTTTGATCTGAGTCAATTACTGCTCCAGTTATTAAATAAATGAGGCTGTATTGTTAATGAATATGCTGTAGATCACGTTTTACTAATTTTACCTGTCAAAGCAGACAATGGATTTGGCGTTTGTTTAGGGCGAAAGTGAGCGTTTATAGGCTTTTGAGATTGAAAAACGCTCAGTTGATACAAAACTCAATTCAAAGTACTTGCCATTCATCTGCTGGTAGGTATAATTCCGTTCACTTACTGAGGTCGAGCAGATTTACAGTGAGTGTTATTGATAATGCCTGAGTGGTGGAATTGGTAGACACGTCGGATTCAAAATCCGATTTCGAAAGAAGTGACGGTTCAAGTCCGTCCTCAGGTACCATTATCAACAAAACAACCTGCCATCGAGCAGGTTTTTTTATGCCTAAAATTCCCCTACTTGTTGTTCAGACTGTATTCCTTCCTGAGTTAATCATTCCAGCCAGTATTTGTTCTCTATTAGCACCTTTTGTTACTGTTTAGTTTGCTACAGAACAACCTTTATAAGCTGTGATAATAAAGGTGCGTACTAAATAGGTCTTATATTGAGTGGTATTGGCATTAGACTTTTATAAATAATTTTATCTAGCATAATAGTTTTTAATTTCATTTATTTTATAATACATCAATTAATTTTATTGATGGCGATTAGTATAGAGCAGATATCTAAATTTGGTGCTTTAGATATTTAATCTGTGGAATTCTGAATGATTAAATGTATATATGACTGATTGTAGGAGTCTGTATAATTAATGTGTGGTTAATGTATAATTCTACATGTTATCTGAGCTTGTCTATATTTTACTGAGTATGATTTGAAACCAAATGAGTTAATTTATTTTGAGTCTGTTTTTAGAACGGGCTCGATAAGGCATGCATCTAGAGAGTTAGGTGTATCTATTGCGACAGTATCCAGGGCTATTTCTTCTCTAGAGGCCGCCTTAGGTTATCAATTATTCCAAAAAGACGGCGCTAAGTTTCATGTTGCTAAAAATGCCGCTGATTTATATCAGCGCCTTGTTAAGCCAATAGCTGAGTTAAATTTGATATCGAGAGAGGTTAGCTGCAATAGCAGCTTTAAAATCGTGGCGCCTCCATTTTTATCCTATATAACCTTTAGCCATATTTCTGCAGAATTTGAACAAAAATTTAAGCAGCAATTGCTTATAGAGTATAGCCATAGTATCAAATCTAGAACTCGGGCATATGCGGATCTACGGCTTGGCTATCTAGACCTGTTTATCGATCTGAAACCCGCGGATGAGTACTTATTAAAATCGACTCAAATTCATAATGATAATCTATGTCAGTTCCATTCTAAATCAACAACCGAAAGCATTGAAAGGCATGGAGAGAGGAGTAAATATGCCAAGCTGACATGGATTTCGGCCGAACCGCAACTGTTTACAGAGTGCCTTTCCTCGCAAGAATTAGAACAGGCTGCTATATGCCTAGATAGTTATTCAGATTTTTTGCATGCTATCGAATTAACTGATGGGCTCTTTGGGATTAACTTGCAAAGTGCTGTGGATACTAAGCGGTTTTCCATAGGATCAGTTTATGCTGATAAAGAGGTAAAGCTATATTCGATAATGAATAATGAGTTGGTTTTATCCTCGGGTGAGCAGAGGGAATGGTTATTTAAAACCATTAATGACATCGGTGAATGGATATTTAAAGTGTAACCATTAAAGGGTGCCTTGGTTTTATATGTTTCAGATTGTTGCATTTTGCTTGTTTTGCGCACTTTTTTTAACGTTTGGTATTTAAAAGTTTTTATTTATATTTGTTTATTTTAAAACTGAATAGTGAAACATGATGTTTCACTGTGTGGGTGTTTAGCTTAGAGTTGAATTAATTTACATTTGCTTAAATATATAGATCGATTAGTGCTGTTTGTTTACATTAATGATTTAATGCAAACAAAATATACTGTTGTTAGGAATAAGTTAAACCGGAAAATAGTCTATTTAGGTACGTCGGTAGTGGTTATTGTTTAAGGTGTAAATATGGTTACTTCAGCACACAGGCTTTCTAGCGCAATTCATTTTTTCAAAAATGCTAAACTTTATATCTTAGCCCTAATTATTAGCCTTGCGGGCTGTAATAAAAGTGACGAGGTTTTACTTCCTGACATCGGCATGCCAGATACCATCTATTTAGCAAGTTTTGCAGAGGAGGCCGTAAAAGGGCAAACCTTGACCATAGATATTGCAGCCTATGTGACGAGTAAAGCTGATTGGCAGCTTGAGGCCGTTACCGATCCTAAAGGTTTCACAACGATTCAGACCATAACGGATACTAAGGTGACCCTGAAAGCGGATTATTCAGGGGTGACTCAGTTAGTGTATCAGGTGATGAGTCAGGGAAAGTCATATCAGGCGGAAATTTTACTGGGTATCGAGGAGCCTGTTGCCTCTAATTCAAAACCGACAGCAGAGTTAGTTTCCAGCAGCTTATTGAGTGATCATACCTTCAGTATCAACCTAAACGACGTGCTTCATGATGCCGATGGTGATGAGTTAACTATCGTTGATCTGACTCAAAGCGCGGATCGTTTTACTCTTTCAAACTTACAGTTAACCTACAAACCCAATGGTTTTGTTGGTAGCGATCTTGCCCTGTATGGTGTGATAGATGGTAAAGGTGGTGTCACGGTTGGCCAAGTGGTGATGACCGTTTCTGATGCTAACCCTGTAGCGCCGAACCAATTACCGATAGCGCTTGATTATCAGACATCGGTGGTTCAAGGCGACCCTCTGGTGATTGATGTGAGCGGTTTGATCTCAGATCCTGATGAGGATGAGATACAACTCTCTGATTTAAAAGCAACCTCTGGACGTGCCGTTCTGTTGAGCCGCAGCCTCAACACTATTGAATATGACTCTACTGGCTTTTTTGGCGATGATAGCTTTATTTATGTTATCTCTGATAACAAAGGCGGCTATGCGTCAGGTGAGATTAGGATTCATGTTGAGCCTTTGCCAACTCCTCTTCCTTTATCATTAACTCCGCTAGTGTTTGATTTTACGGTCGATGAAATCAAAACACTTACTATAGATTCTGGGGTGACTTCAGGGCTAGATTGGGCGATTAGCAGTATTGCTAATGATAGTGGCTTGGTGTCACTTGGCGCCGTAACGCAAAATACGGTTACGATAGAGGCTATATCGGCTGGTGTCGCGGTACTTGATTACGTGGTTGAAACCGAAACTGAAGTCCAAACTAGCCAACTGTTTTTAGCTATCAGTGAAAGGGATAATACGCCACCTATAGCATCAAATTTCGCTAAGACCACCGATAGCGAAACGCCTTTTAGCGTAGATTTGGCTGAGTTAGTCTCTGATGCTGAAACGGATAGATTAACTATCTTGCCGGACATATATCAGCTAGCGAATCGGTTTACTCTAGAGGGAACAAAACTGATTTACTCTCCTGCGGGTTTCGTCGGGGTCGAATCTGCAACTTATATAGTAAGCGACGAGCAAGGCGGATTTGCTGTTGGATTGGTCGTTGTCAACTCACTCGATGCTAATCCTGAGTTACCTAATAATCCACCAACGGCAATGGATTTGAATTTTAGCACCGATAGTAAAACGCCAATTACCCTAGATTTAACGCATGCTGTGGCAGATGCTGATGACGACGAACTGAGCATTAGTGTTTACGCAAGCAACGGAAGAGCACTGGTTGATGGCTTAAATATCAGCTACACGGCAGATGGATTCTGGGGTGTCGATGAGGTGGTGTATGTGGTTAACGATAGAAACGGTGGCTTTGCATTAGGCACTATCGTATTTACCGTTTCAGATGCGAGACCGGTTAATAATGTGCCTTTTGCTAACAGTCATACCGTCCAGTTTAGCCTTAAAGAGGTGTTAGCCCAGCCGGAACGCTTAATTGATATTAGCGCTTTGGTTAGTGATGCCGATAATGATCCGATTAAGTTAACTCGGGTGATGGCTGCGATTAATCCGGTTCAAATAGAAGCGCCATTACTGATTAAGTATAGATTTTCCGATCTCCTCGAGTCAGATAAGTTCACTTATGTTGTAGAAGATGGCAAGGGTGGTATTGCTCAAAATATCATTGAAATCAATATTGTTAATACAGCGCCGATAGCCAAAGCCGTTGCATTAAGCATTGATCCATTTGATGTTAATACGCCAAGTTTAATCATAGATCTGAGCGATAGTGCTTACACTTCAGATCCTGATGACGATAACCTACAGCTGACTTATGTGGGTAAAGTGATTGAGCCTGCGACATTGATTCAAGATGGTCTAACTCTGACATACCAACCAAATGGTGCATCTCAAACCGAAACGATTACTTACACTGTGTCAGATGGGATGAAAAGTAGCAGTAATATTATTAGCATTATCTCAGCATCAGATTCCTCTTTGACGGCAAGTAGCGTAAGACTGCCTGCAATAGAGATGGACTCACTCAAAGTACCCGTTGATTTGAGTCATTACGTCAGCAATAGCACAGGAAGAGTGATTTCGATTGAGCGTATATTCGGGGCGCGATTAGGCACTATTGAGTTTGAACCGGGCTCTCTAGTCTTCACCTACCAACCAGACAACATCAGTTATGGTATCGATACTTTCTACTACTTGGTCTCAGATAATGAAGGCCATCAAGTGCAGCAAAGCGTTACGGTTGAGGTTAATGCGCCAGCTAAGCCAAATATCACCGACTTAACGCTTGAGTATGCTGGGCCAATAACGGCAACCATGACCTGTGTAGATTGTGAGCACCCAACAAAAACTGATTATCAATTTGAGGTGGCAGGTTTACCTGTTTTAACACCATCAAATGTTTTCAACCCCGCAATTCATGAAGTCGAGCAAAACGTCGGCGTACTTGTGACAGCTAAAAATCGTTACTGCACCGCAAATAATCAAGGTGTTGGCGGCGGCAATGCTTGTCAGTTTTCACAAGCTAAAGTGGTGATTAAAGCTGATTATCTCGAGCGTGTTTATTCTAATTTCCATGCGTTTGCAGCCCTTAAAACTGATGGAACGGTGGTTTCATGGGGAAGCAGAGATTTTGGTGGTGATAGTTCTTCAGCTGATGCGGTATTGTTTGATGTTAAAGAGTTAACTGCTACATCTAGCGCTTTTGCTGCGTTAAAGGCAGATCGAACTGTTGTGAGTTGGGGGGCGTATTGGGAGGGGGGAAACAGTACTCCCGTCGCTGAGCAGTTAAAGAATGTTGAGCGAGTTATTGGTAATGAATTTGCCTTTGCAGCAATAAGACTCGATGGTTCAGTCGTGGTTTGGGGAGATGCTCGCTATGGCGGGGATGCAACTTCTGTCGCTAATGAACTTTATGATATACAGGATGTTTATGGCACAGGTTTAGCTTTCTCAGCTTTAAGAAAAGATGGCAAGGTACTCGCGTGGGGGCTAGATATACGAGGAGGGGATACTTCAAAGGTCGACAGTGAGCTTTATAATATTAGACGAATTTATTCCAATCCTTATTCCTTTGCTGCATTAAGAAAAGATCGAACAGTTGTTGCTTGGGGCGGAGAGAATGATGGTGGGGTTATTGGAAGTACGGTGAAACCTAAACTCGTTAAAGTGGAAGACATTACCTCTAACCTTAGAGCATACGCTGCGCTAAAGGATGACGGTACTGTAGTTGCGTGGGGATTTAATAGCTTCGGTGGTGATGATAGCATTGCCGATAGCTTGCAAAATGTCGTTCAGATTTATGCGAATGTAGAATCATTTGTGGCGCTTAGATCAGATGGAACTGCCATTGCATGGGGGGGAACGTTAAACGGTGGCGATAGCAGTGGTGTTACAGATCAACTAGTCAATATTGATACTATTTTTTCCACAAACAATGCCTACGCCGCCTTAAGAAAAGATGGCACTGTGGTGACCTGGGGCAATCAAGTTGAAGGCGGCAATAGTGAGGCTGTAAAAGACAAGCTAATCAATGTTAAAGCCATCTATTCAACCCACAAAGCCTTCGCGGCGCTTAAGGAAGATGGCAGCGTTATCACTTGGGGCGATACAGCAAGTGGCGGCTCGGTCAGTGAAGAGGTTGCGGCAAAGCTGACCGATGTCAGAAGTATCTACTCTACTGGTAGTGCCTTTATTGCCCTTAAGGGCAATGGCGATATGGTCACCTGGGGCGACCCGATCAATGGTGGTGACAGCACCGGTGCCCAAGCCAAGATGCTGTCGGAAACCGTGCTATACAAGAACCTTAATCTGAACTGATTATATCCCCTTGGCCTACGTTTAATTGCGTAGGCCAACTGAGTCTGGAAAGAAAGCAATTCTGGAAATGAAATAACAATGAAAACAATAATAAAGCCAGTTCACATTCTACTGTTCTCGCTATTGGGCATGCACTCTGCTGTACAGGCGGTAGAGCAGGTAAGCGCAGCGCAAGACACTGCTGCTGTAGACAATACACCATCATTTGATAGCCACTTCTATATCGGCGCAAAAGCGGGTTACAGCAGCATGGAAAACAGCTGCCACTCAAGTTATCAAGACTGTGATATTTCGGCATTAGCATATGGCATTTTTACTGGCTACCAGTTTACTCCTTGGTTCGCTGTAGAGCTTGGCGTGACAGATTATCAAGATTATGACGCTATCTATGCTGGGCATAATGTTAATGCCGATATCATGGGTTATGACGCGGCAGTAAAGTTATCGCTACCGCTGACAGAAGATGGGTTAAGCGCCTATGTTAAAGCGGGCACGAGCTATATGGATATTGCGCGCACAAGTATTTTTGTGCTGCCAGATCCAAGTGGTTTCACTGCATTAGGCGCCATAGGATTAGAGTACGCTTTGTCACAATCAACTTCGCTTAGAGTTGAGTATCAGTATCTTCCCGATGTCGGTGGTAGTCAGAGTCATTTTACTTCATTGGCCTTTAGCTACCGTTTTGGTGATAAGCCAAAACCGATAAAAGTTGTTGCTAAGCCCGCTAAGCCTGCGGTTATTGCGCCCACTCCTGTGGTTAATTCTATCGCGGTTACACCACAGGTAATGTCAGTGCTTTTTGGGTTCGATAGCAGCCAGCTTAGTGCTCAAGCGAAAACTCAATTAGAGGCTGTGGCTGAAAAGTTAGCTCAACAACATGCCTTGAAGGTGATGATAGTTGGTCATACGGATTCTGTTGGCCCACAGACTTACAATCTCACACTGTCAAAAGCTCGCGCTGGGTCGATTGCTGATTACCTTATCGCTAAGGGCATCAGTGCATCGAGGATAAGCCTTAAAGGTGCGGGGGAAGCTGAGCCAATAGCCAGTAACACTAACGCAGCAGGGCGAGCGAGTAATCGTCGAGTTGAAATTCGTTTCTAGGCTGAAACGATTAATGAAATAAACCGGCACTTGGCCGGTTTATTTATAGATGAAAGTAGGGCTGCTAACTCTTTAAGATCTCAAGTGGTAGCGCTAGCATTTCATCACCACTACCAGCAAAGTACCAGATAATGCCAATCAAGGCGCCTACGGTTGCTAGGTACCAAACCGTTGAAAAGATCTGGCCATATCTATCTAATGGCAGTAAATGACTCTGATGACGGGTTTTCCATTCAAACACAATCTCCGCGCTACCGATAAGCAGTAGGAAGCCCAGTAATGCTAGGCCTAATGAATAGCTGATATACACACCAACCGCAGCGCCAAGAATACAGGCCACTAATCCCATTTTGCTGTTCATTGAAAAGCTAATGCTTTTCAGGATATGACCGCCATCAAGCGGCAAAATCGGCAGTAGGTTAAATAGGTTTAACAAGGCATTAAACGTGGCTAAACCAGCAAAGAAGATATTGCCAGTTACCCAGTAGGCGACGAGAGAGGCTAGCGACATAAATAGGCCAAAGGTTGGACCCATGATAGAGATCACTACATCTTGCCAGCGGGTATTAATTTTCTCATCACTTAAAGCTAAGCCGCCCATAAAGGGAATTAAGTAGATGCCTTTGGTTTTCATACCAAAGTATTTCATCGCCCTGATATGGCCATACTCGTGAAAGACTAAACAGGCGATAAGGGCTAAAGCAAATTGGAATGAAAATAACCAAGAGTAAGCCGCGACACTGGCACCTGCCAATAGCACCTTAATCACCTTGGCACTCTTGAGTAGCTTAAAGCCCAGCGAAGCGAGACCAACGACACTGAATTGTCGCTTTTCAGGGATCGGTGTCGTGGGAGTTTGGCGTTCAATGTCTTTGGTGGTGCGCTGACCTGTGGTCATGACTTCATCATCTTTGAGCAAGCGATAATCAATGACAAAGGGTTGCCATTGTAAGTCTGTCTCTAAGGTGATTTTGATTGTCTGCAATGGTATCGGCTCGCCATCAATGGCGGGGACAAGGGCTGGATCTTGAATCGACAATTCAAAATTATGGCTCTTTAGTCCTTCATTATCTGGGCTGGCTTGAATAACAGAGACTAGAGTGTCTCCCCAAAACAGTTGCTGCCATCCCGCAAGTGAGCCTTCTAGGCGTAGCGGTTTTCCAAGGCAGTCGATTTTCAATAATTCCACGTCATGTCTCAAAGGAGAAAAGTGGCTTAATTATGCCGTGGATTTGTAGCTTAAGGAAAGTCGAAAGCGCTCGAACTTTCCTGAGTAGGTAATAATTAACCGCTAATGACTGTAATCGAAGCTTATTTCCTGGTTTTTGTTGCTTATATGGCAAGGCCCATGTTCTCTTTGAGTCCGTTGAAAGGCGTTACCGATATGTAGCTCTACATTGGAAAAGATATGTTTAAGCACATCGATGCGATAATGCTTGTAATAGTTTTCAACTTCAAGGTTTAGGCTGTCATACTCGAGTTCTTCCTGTGCTCTAACCACTATTATTCGGCGCTTTTCATCTAGCATCACTGTCACTTGCTCAACCATCATGGCGTCATCTTGCCACTCTACTTTTGGCGGCAGTTTTCTGAGTTGCGCCTCAATATTCAGTGCAGCGACCACCATGGATTTAATGCTTTTATCTAATTGTTTGAGTTGCTGCTTTAAATCCGTTAACGCCATGGCGCAATAGACTTCAGTTTTTGTATCTGCCGTCGCGCCCAGCGCTACCGCCTTGATGCCTTTATTCGCCTCGGCTTTGCCGCCAACAAGATCGCCGCGACGAGCATTTGCATCACTAACGATCAGTTGCTGTTGAGTGCGAGTATGACTGTGTAAAAGTTGTTTGGTGACGAGGATATTGCCCTGAGCTTCAAGCTGAGAGTATTGTACAAATTGGGCACTAATTTGGCCTTTGGCTATTAAGGTGGTCGACAAACTTAAGTCTTTTAATTGGCGACCAATCACGCCTTTACTCACCGTGATATCGCCTTCAGCATGTAAGCTGGCAGAGTCTACAAAGCCCATAACGGTTATGTCGCCACTGCTCTTGACCACCATGCCTTCACCGACATCGCCTGTGATCAGCACACTGCCTTTAAAGTCCACATGGCCATAGCTTACATCGACGTTCTTTATTTGTAATACGTCATCGACCTGCATTCCCGACTTGGTTTCCACCGGCTGTCCTGCAACACTGGCAATAAGTTGATTGGGGTTTTGCTTGCTCAATTCTGTACCTTGACCAGGAGTGAGCTTAAAATCTTTTCCTGGTTTAGCAATGAGCTTTTCACCATATACGTTATAGCCATTAGTACCTTGAGTTGCGGGGGTCTTTTCAATCAGCAAGCTACCGGGTTTGACCATAATAACCGCGCCAAGATTACGCATATCTACGCTGCCATCACTATTCTCTTGTGGTTGCAGTAGTCGCTCTCTGGCAAGGGAGACTTTTCGCTCTAAACTAGCGCGAATACCATTCACTGTCGCTCGACCATTGGCAATGACGCTTGTGCATGTGGAGCCTGGAGAGAGGTGTGCAAACTCAGTTAATAATGCATCGATTTTGGGCTTGCTTAGGCCCATACTAATTCGTTGTAGCTTGAGGTTTTGGAGTATATCTCTGATATCAAGGTTTTTGCCGCCGTAGGCTGCGGTCAATGTCATGCTGGCGTGCATTTTGTCGTCAGAGACGTCAAAGCTTATCGTTGCATCACGTCTATCGGCAATCTCGAAAAACTGCTCAACGTCACCGCCCTCTTGGTGGTGTAGCTGATTGACTTTTATGACGGCTTGGGTGATTTGTGCCTGTAATGGACATAGGTAAGAAAAGTCTGGCAACGCTAATAATTGCAGCAGATCATTTTCTGTAATCGGCCCATGGTTATTCGGGACGATTTTTAATTCGGCTTTGTGCTTGTCTTGGCTTAACTCAATGAGTTCTGGGTGTAGCATAAAAATCCCCATCGTTATTATTTTTTTCAGAGATTGCTATGGGAGTAGTAACATATTACAAGCTGGTTAAAAAGTGCCACAGACAAATATTGTGAATCAAATAATTAAGCAGATATTACAAGCCTAGTGAGTGATCGGTTACTGCACTAGGCTCTGAGGGGGATTGATGCTGATTTATGGTTTGATGTTGGAGTAAATCTTGTATTTGTTATTTTCAGCGTTAACGTTCACTGAACCGAAGATTTCCGCAATGATATCTGAATATGGCAGATGGCGATTAGCCACAATATGGAATAATCCGCCAGACTTTAGTTTTTTTGTGCTGTCTTTAACAAAGTTGGTGACAATGCTGGTGGTACTCGCTAAACCATCATGAAACGGCGGGTTGGAGATAATGCCGTCATAGTGGCTAGCCGTTTGTGCGAGTCCGTCAGATGCGAAAACATTAGCCTTAAAACCATTGGCTTGTAGGGTAAGTTCGCAAGAAGCGAGTGCCATCGCATTGATATCAACACACTCTAGTGTAAGCTCTGGCTGAACCTTGAGTAATGCTGCTGCAATCACGCCCGCACCGCAGCCAAAATCGAGTACCTTGCCACGCATCTTAGGTAGATTTTCCAACAAAAGCTGCGTGCCTTCATCGAGTTTTTTCTCGCTAAAAACGCCCACTAGATTACAAATAGTAATCTGCCCTTGAGGGGTGTCTAGCTGATATTGGCTCTGCCAATCTTTGAGCTTAATTTCGGGAGCTTGGCCATTGAGCTCACTTAAAAATAAGATGCAGTGACGTGCGTTGTCGGCTTTAAATGGCTTATCAAAGTAGCTTGGTAACTGTTTTGGCAGTGACTTAATGCCACCTTTATTTTCTCCGACAACGATAAGTTGCCCTTGAGGTTTAAGGTGTTTTGCCGCCAGATTAAATAGATATGGTGCTAACGCTTTGGCTTTTGGGAAGTACACGATAACCGTATCGAAATGATCATCATTAGGCAGTTGATGGCCAAAATGCAGGGTTAGATCTGCCGTTGCATAAGGCTGCATAATCAAGTGGTGATGATAATCTAATGCTAATCCGCATACGCTGCTGGCTGTATTTAATAGTTCTTTGGCTAGATGATCGCCTTCATAGTTGATCACCAATACAGATTGGTCTTTGACTAGATCACAGTTTCTGAGAAGGACTTGCGAAGCATTGGTAAGCATGAGTATTCAAGGTCAGGTGTAATTGCTGGCAATTATACCCCAACCGCTTTCGAATGCGAATTAGATGCTCTTAATGGGTGTTGAGTGTGGGGGGATAGTGGCTGTTGAGTGGGCTGAGCAGAGCATAAAAAAGGCCGCTAAACTTGTCATAGCGGCCTTTATACTGGTGGCTTTGCTGTTGAGCCTTGAGGCTATTTAATCTTTGGCAGTAAGCTCATCATCTTTTCGGCAATATCGGTATTATCTTGATTACCTTTAAACAGATCGGCCGCGGGCCCTGCGGCAAACACTTGCACATCACCACCTGTGTGTCCGCTCGTGGTCCAGCCGGTAAAGCTGCGAGTGTCGATAAGCTGTTTTAAGCTGGTTTCCAGTGCGGCTTTTCCTTGCATACGCGCATTACTCAGCTGCTGCAGTTCGTCTTGTGTGACTTCAAAACCGAGTTTTTGCTGAACCCATGTTTGCCAATCATCCAGAGCGATAGCTTGCTCGGCGATAGTAGCGGGACTTGCTTGCACGCCCTGAAGCAAGCCAGTATCCCAAGCATATTCGCCATTGGCACCGATAGATAGCCCACCAGTGTTGTGATCCGCTGTGACGACCATCAAGGTGTTAGGGTTCGCGCGGACAAACTGCTCAACCACTTCGATGGCGTTAGCAAAACCGTGCATCTCACCCATAGCGGTAGCGATATCATTGTTATGCCCCGCCCAGTCAATCAGGCTGCCTTCCACGAGTAGCACAAACCCTTTTTCATTTTGCGATAGCAGATCTAAGGCTTTTTGGGTCAGCAGACTTAACTGAGTTGAATCTTGCTGATCGATAACCCATGGCAGTTGCACTTCAGCAAATAAGCCTAAGGCTTTGCCTTGCGTCAGCGTGTCGAGTTGACTGAGCGTATCAATATGCTGATAGCCTTTAGCTTTAAACTGGTCGAGTAAAGGCGCAGGGAAATACTTTTGCCCACCGCCTAAAATGACATCAGCCTCAGAGGTTAAATAGCTCTTGGCGATTTCATCATAGTTACGGCGGCTTTCATTGTGAGCTAAAAATGCTGCTGGGGTGGCATGATTGACTTGAGAGGTCACTGCGACACCCGTTGCCATACCCCGCTTTTTAGCCATCTGCATGATAGTGGTTAGCGGGTGTTTATTCACATCGACGGAAATCGCACCGTTATAGCTCTTAACGCCAGTGGCAAGCGCTGTCGCTGATGCGGCTGAATCGGTAACGTAGCCACTTTGTCTTGCTGGGTAGGTGGATGCCATGCCGACAAGTAATCGATCAAAAACGGTTTGCTCTATCTCTTCGGTGTCAGGATTATCTTGGTAGTAGCGATAGGCACTGGTGTACGCCGGTCCCATGCCATCACCGACCATAATAATCATATTTTTTGGTCGTGATGGTGTTTTATGGATATCGACATTAGCCGATGTGTATAGAGGCAACAACACGAGGGCACTAATGGCCCAAGTGAGTGTTTTTGTTAAGTTCATGCCGGATCCTTTGGCTAAGCTGACTTATTAATGCGTGCTTCGATTGCGTCCATCAACATGCCTGTGATATCGACATCAAATGCCGCTTCGATCTCTTTAATACAGGTCGGGCTGGTAACGTTAATTTCGGTAAGCTTGTCACCAATGACATCGAGACCGACAAAGATAAGACCCCGCTTCTTTAGCTCTGGGCCAATAGTGCGGGCGATATGCCAATCTGATTCCGATAAGGGTTGTGCCACTCCTCGGCCACCTGCTGCTAGGTTACCGCGGGTTTCGCCCTTTTGCGGAATACGCGCTAACGAATAAGGAACAGGCTCACCATCAACCACTAAGATGCGTTTATCGCCAGCAGAAATATCAGGAATAAAGGCCTGTGCCATAGCGTACTGTTGACCTTCGCTGGTTAAGGTTTCGATGATAACGCCCAGGTTTGGATCATCTTTTTTTACTCTAAAAATAGAGCTACCGCCCATACCGTCAAGAGGCTTAAGAATGATGTCGCCCTTTGCTTGATGAAAAGCGCGGATCCGCTGCTCTGAGCGGGTCACAATGGTTTCTGGAGTGAACTCAGAGAACCAGGCCGTAAATAGCTTTTCGTTTGCATCACGCAGACTTTGTGGTTTGTTAACGATCAGCACACCTTGCTCTTCGGCGCGCTCAAGCATATAAGTCGAGTAAACGAATTCAGTATCGAATGGTGGATCTTTGCGCATTAATATCACGTCTAGATCGGCAAGCGGTGTATCGATAGCATCTTCAAGCTGGTACCACTGCTGGGGATCATTTTTTACGGTCAAGGCGCTCATGGTTGCCATTGCTTGGCCGTTTACCATGGCAAGATCTTTCATCTCCATGTAGAAAAGCTGATAACCACGAGATTGCGCCGCCATTAACATGGCAAAGCTAGAGTCTTTCTTAATGTTGATCTCGCTGATGGGATCCATCACGATGCCGAGTTTAATCATGGAGCTTTTTCCTTCTCTTATATTCGTTACAACGATAAACGTGGGGGCAAAGCTGCCCGTTTTCTAGCGTTTAACTGATAAACTTCTCTACTGAATGGTATGCGATATAGGCTTCAGCTTTAGGCGCTACACCTAGCTAAGCCTGTTGGAATTAACCAATATCACCGAATTTTAGCTGTAACGCACTGATTGTAGTGAGGGCTGCAGTTTCTGTTCGTAGCACCCGTGGGCCAAGCAACACATCGGTAAACTGATGTTCTTCGGTCATCGCGATTTCAGGAGCGGACAAGCCACCTTCTGGACCGATAACGAGCCTGACTCTGTTGTTAGGCAAAGAGAGGCCATTAACGCCATGTGAGGCGCGCGGGTGTAGATTGAGTTTGACGGCATCTGATGGCTCAGCGCACCAATCGCTAAGCTGCATAGCCGGGCGAATAACGGGTACAACACTGCGGCCTGACTGCTCACAAGCACTGACAACAATCTTTTGCCACTGCTGAATTTTTTTCTCTAAACGTTCACCGCTAAGTTTTACGCCGCAGCGCTCTGAAAACAGCGGTGTAATCGTGTTAACGCCAAGCTCAACAGACTTTTGAATGGTAAAGTCCATTCTATCGCCGCGTGAAATGACCTGACCTAAATGTAAGTGCAGCGGCGACTCACTGTTATTGGCTTCGCATGACAGTACTTTTACTTCGACGTTTTTCTTGCTGGCGCTGATAATTTCGGCTAGGTAGTCATTACCATCGCCATTAAAAAGGCTAACTTGCTCGCCAACAGACATTCTTAGGACGCGGCCAACGTGACCTGCAGCTTCATCATCTAAAGCAACTGCCTGGCCGATGACTAGCGATGATTCTTGATAAATTCTTGGCACTCTCATGGTTTTACTAGCCTTATTCTGCGTATGTTTGCGAGTCTTTTAAACGCTGACATTGAGCTTGTACAAACTCATTGTGATTGCCTTGAACTTTGGCAATCTCTGTATCGCGTCGACACTCAATAGTATCAACTGGATAGGTTTTATCCTATTGCTAACAATAACGGTAATTGGCAACCGGGTGTTTTCGAAAGTCGGTTGCGAATAAAATAGCGTTGGTTTTGTGACTTAAGATATGGCCGGAGATTGCACTTTACATGCCTTAAAGTCAACACTGACATGGCGCTTGGCTATCTATCGTCGCAGTTAATCAATGGTTGGAGTTTAAGGAGTGAGGGGAGGGTTGACGAATATAGATAGAAATTCTGATTTTGTTCACATTTTTAGATGAAGTTGAATGAACTTTCGTTTAATAACGCAGTGTAAGCGTGAAGATAAGGCAAAATTCGCGGAATTTTTTCTTAGTGTAAAGTATTATGAGAATCCGTTTACTTTGTGCAGTGCTAATCACAGTTTTTTCCCTACCTACATTTGCTCAATCTTACCAAGGTAACACAAGCATTCATTCATTTAATAAGGCTAAAAAAACCTTAGAGCGACAAGTTTATCATGACCACCGTATCACGCTTTATTGTGATGCTAAATTCGATAAAAATAAGAACATTTCCTTGCCAAATGGCTTCACTACTGAAAAACATGTTAAGCGCGCTAAACGTTTGGAGTGGGAGCATGTGGTACCAGCAGAGAACTTCGGTCGCACTTTTTCAGAATGGCGTGATGGCCACGACCGCTGTGTGAATAATAAAGGTAAGAATTTTAAAGGCCGCAAATGTGCTGAAAAAATGAATAATGAATATCGATTAATGCAGTCGGATCTGTATAACTTGTATCCGGCAGTGGGGGCGGTAAATGCCACGAGATCGAATTATAACTTTGCCATGTTGCCTTCTTCACGCTCTAGTTTTGGGGTATGTGAAGTGAAAGTGCAAGGTAGGAAAGTAGAGCCGACCGTCGGTTCTAGAGGGCGAATTGCAAGAACCTATTTATATATGGAGCAAGCATACCCTCGATTTCGTTTGAGTAAGCAACAAAAGAAGCTGATGAAAGAGTGGGATAGAGTATATGAAGTTAATGAATGGGAATGTGAACGCGCTAAACGCATCGAGCGTATTCAAAAGAACAGAAACCATATCGTTTTTGAACGATGTGAGGCATTGAAAACGAAATAGTAAGGTATTCAGCTTTATTAACCACCTTAACTATGGTTAAAAATCAGATTTTACCGATGTGCAGGTGGAGAGATAAAACACCTGCGTATCTTTGTGCGATACATTTTTCTTAGTCATTAGATTACGAGCATTACCATGAAAAAATTACTTATATTCACGATATTTTTATCTTCATCACTTTCTTATTCGGCACATTCCCAAGTAAAGATTGACTCAAAGGAAGCTCCTTTCTATGAAGGTGAGAATGTTGTTGCGTGTGGTGTGTTAAAGCAAGTAACAAAGTTTAAGCGTGGTTTATATTTTAACTTAGATGAACGTTATCCACGCCAGTCGTTGACTCTTGTTGTATGGGAGGATGATTTGTATGATTTTAAAAAAAGATTCGGGACGCCTGATAACTTAGTAGGAAATAGAGTATGTGGTAAGGGAAAAGTCACAGAATATAAGGGGCGAAACCAAATCAATCTTTACAATTCATTTTCATTTAACTTAGATAGCTTGTAGTACTCATGCTTTAAAGAACTTAATTGAAGGCTGGTGTTCAGTTTATGGGCGCGTGACAATTTGCTTTAGTTTGCTGCCGCATTTGCGGCAACGGTATTGAGTTTGGCCGCGAATAACCTTGTTATGACGGCGAATGCTAAGATCAACAGGGCCACATTGGCAGCGATATGCAAAGGTTTTACCTTCAACACTGCGAGTATCAAAGCTGTGGGTTGTGCGTGGCACCCGAGTATAAACATGCTGCATCACATGTTGCCATTCAACCCCATGGGGCTTTACTCGGCCATATAGTTGGTAAGCGAGCAGGTGGCTTACCTCATGGGGCACCACATCATCTAAAAAAGCTTGTAAGTTATCGTTAAGCAGCTTTGGGTTAAAACGTAACTTATTTAATTGTAGATGGGCGGTGCCAGCGCTCTTACCACGCAGAGCAAAATTGATCTCAGGTCTTGGAAACTGCTTGTCGAGTTTGTTTTCAGCAATTTGATAGCAATGTTCTACTTGCTGCGCGATTTGCTGCTGCAGTGGATCGGTAAATGCCATGACTGGGTAGCTTGTCAGTTTTGGCCTAGTACTTAGCAAGGACTTGAATGGGTTAAGCGCTTTGAACATTAAGCCTAATTGCTCCGTTAGAGTCGCAGTACTGTGAAAAGTACTGTAAAAAAATACTGGGGCTCAAAAAAGTGTGAGCCCCAGTATTTTAACCTAGGCTGGCAGTGCAGACCAGCATAACGGTGCTAGCCCTCCAGTATCATAAGGGCGGCATTGAGCTACTCGAGCTAGAGACTGTTTGCCGCCGCCACAACCATGTCTCTGACTTGATTAACTATCTGTGATTCAGTTTTGACATCATAAGCGGCAATGCGCGGAGTATGAATATGGCCAACAGGTATGCTGCTGTTAAATTGCTTTTGCAGCAAAATAGCGCGGTATGAGATCTCGTTTGATAAGTAGCCGCCACCTGAACCTTCAACTGACTGAGCAGCTTGTAGTTGCGCCAATGAGCTAGCTTCGAATTCACCACGTTCTAATGTCGATACAGTGTGATTATCGTTGACTTCCCATGGACCTTTTACGGTTTGCATCGCGGCAATCGGTAATGAAAACTCGACAAATTCAGGGCCATTGAGTGTGCCACCATTAAACAGCGGTGCGATTGGAGCTAGCTTAGTGGCGCCAGTGAGTACATTAAGATTATCTGGCGCTGCAGCGCTGCGATTACGACCTGGAAAGCGCTCGATATCAAAATCATCACGGCCCATACTAACGGTAAAGATCATATCAAGGTTGTTGTCGCGATAAAAAGGCGTGAGCAGTGATTCAATCATGCCGTTATCGAAATCGGCAAAGCGAACTGGGATCATAACGGTTTCCACTTGGGCTTGTTTACCGTCGATTTTAAAGCGGTAGCCGTCAAGTGCTAGGGCGGCAAGTCCTGAAGGATTACTTTGATCAATATTGCGATCTAAAAAGAATGGGTCAAAGCCTGTTAGTAAGATCTTAATCTGAGCATCATCTTTGAATTTGATATCACTAAAACCACGAGACGACTTTTCAACCGCTTCAAGTAAAATATTCCGTTGCCAACTGACAATATTAAAGTTGGGTTTTTGTGTCTTCAAAAGCGCACGCATTGCTAAGCGATTCCAATATAAAGAGCGATCATCTAAATGGCCTGACTGTACATCCCGCACAGCTTGTTGCCATAATCTTAGTCCCTGGTGAGCGACCATTTGAGTGATTTTTAACTCATCAGAATGACGGCCATATTTCTCGTCTAGATTGCTAATAAATGCTTGGTAGCGGCTAACAACTTCAGGCATGGCTTGAGTTGCTGTTGGCAAACGATTTTCTTCAACATCCAGCTTTGCAAAAGCGGGTTGAATTAAGGTTACAGAGGTGAGCGCGCTAGCAAATATTGCTGTGCTGAGAGTGGTCATTGCCAAGTCCTTTCTTATTATGACCGCGACCATATTTTCCCTATTTTTCACGTTACCGGGTAAGTTGCGGTTTTACATTGTTTTTCGAGTTCTGTGGCGCTCAGTATGCACCACAATAAACGGCATTGAAAGTAGTGTGCTCGGATACTGATTTTAGTAGTTAATTCTGTTTGTTAACGGCTTGCAATCCCTTTGTTTGCCGCGTTTTTCTCAGGCTCAGTCATGATTCTCGTAGCGCTAAAATTTCTTGTCTTACGGCTCTTACCTTCAATTTCATAACTATACTCTATTGGCTATTTGGCTATTTGGCTATGACGACTTGGGAAGGGGCTTGGGAAAAGTTTAGAGGATTGGTTGGCACAAAAAAGGTTAGCAACAAATGAGCATTAAACATTTGATAACCCCTTTTTCGTGTGCAAGGAGATGTAAGTCGAGGGAACAGATGATGAAATATGTTAGCGTGATAGGGCATCAGTATGATGAGTATCTGTGTGAGCAGCTAAAGAGGAAAGGGGTATATGTAGACTTTTATAATGCAGGCGATCTAAAAAACGTCAACTCAGATTGCCATTTATTACTGCTAGATCTAAGAGGGGAGGAGAATACCTGTTGGGCTAAGAAAGTGATAAAACTGTGCCATAAAGCGACATTGGTTATCATGCTTATCGAGCGCCGACAGCTTAAGTCCACCTATTCCCAAAAGCTAATTAGTCAGTATGCCTGGGATTACCATACCGCTCCGTTTGAAATGGATAGATTACTTAGATTGATTGGTCATGCGTTAGGCCTGATTCGCATTCGTCAGCAATGCGAAGGTGATCCGCAGCCTAAGCATTGCGATGACGTTAAGACAGTAACGAACTCACAAACTATGCAGGCTCTCAGTAAGCAGGTTATTAGGGCTGCCCCAACAAATATTCCTATTCTTATCCGTGGTGAAAGTGGCACCGGAAAAGAGCTGATAGCTAAAAAAATTCATCAACAGTCAACACGCTCAGCAGGTGCATTTATTGCGGTCAACTGTGGCTCCTTAAGTTCTGGGGTGGTGCAATCAGAGCTGTTTGGCCATGAAAAGGGTTCGTTTACCGGCGCTGTGAGCTGTCATAAGGGTAAGATCTCGCAGGCTGATGGGGGCACATTATTTTTAGATGAGATAGGGGATCTCCCAATAGAGCAGCAAGTGAATTTACTGCGATTTTTACAAGAGGGCACGTTTGATACGGTTGGTGGATGTAAGCCACAAGCTGCCGACGTACGTATCCTTGCGGCAACTCATATTGATCTTGAAGCTGCTATTGAGCGTGGAGAGTTCCGTTTAGATCTGTTTTATCGCCTTAATGGGATCACATTGGAGTTACCCCCTTTGCGCGAACGTAAAGAGGATATCATTCCATTGGCGGATTATTTTTGTGATCAATACGCTGATGAATTTAATACAGGTGTGTGCTGTTTCAGTGAGCAAGCTAAAAGTGCAATGTTAGCGTATGAATGGATTGGTAATGTACGAGAACTGATTAATAAAATTCGTCGCGCAGTTATTTTATGTGAAAACGGTATTATCCAAACTTCAGATTTAGAGCTCGAAGACACACTGGTGAACCCAGTCCTTACTCAAGGCTTAAAAACCATAAAAGATGTGGTTGAGAAACATGCCGTGTTGACGGCCATTCAGCGCTATAACGGCAAAATGGACAGTGTTGCTCAAGAGCTGAAAATCTCTAGAGCGACGCTATATCGACTTATCGATAAACATGAGATCAGTTCTCTAGAGTCGTGATCTCAATAATGAGAACATAGGCCTCACTTACGATTTCTACTATATCAACCACTTAGTGTCCCTCTGTCTTATTTCTGAGACAACTACTTGATGTCATATTGTTAACTTGTTGAAACGATTTGTTTTAATAAGGTGGCTCGATGCTTGCTCATACCCTTGCACGGTTTTAGTGAACTATCGGGTGTTGAATAATGAAATTAAGCAGTATTCAAGGAGGAGTATTTCTTTGCCTAGCAGGCTTTGCATCTGTTGCCTGGTCGAACGGTGGCAATACCACTCTCATTCAACATGTTGATAATAGCACTACAGTCGGCACAAAATCTTTCAGCAATAACAGTGGTCGTATTGCAATTAACCAAGCTGCAGGTGGCAGCAACCTTCAAACCAATAGCCATGCTATTGGCGATCGAGTCGTCATATTGTCAGATCAAAAAAATCCCTACCTATCGTTAGCTGAACCCTCTAATGGACAAAACCTCTCATATATTGAAGCACTGGCTTTTGAAAATGCACAAGGTCTTATTAGCGTTAATCAGGTGAGTGGGCAGGGGAATATTCAAGCTAATCTTGGCGCAATTGCTTTGCAGTCCGTGATTGGCTTGGGATTAGATGATAGTGCACTGGATAACATTGCTAGCCCTACCGTTTTGCCACTTGATCATAAGGATTCAAACCTTAGCGTTATTGCTCCGAATAGTTTTGAAAATGCTCAAGGAATTGTACAAATCAATCAAATTTCTGGTGATGGAAACAGCGCCATAAATCAGTTCTCGCTGCAGTTACCTAGTGGGAACTAAGTTACTTAAATGGAGATATGAAAATGGAAATGAAAAAATTAACCCTAGTAATGTGTATCGCTGCTGCAATAAGCGGTAATGCCTTTGCTAACGGCAATGACGATTCAAGTTCTAATTCTGAATCGAATAGTAGTGTCGAACTGAATAAGAAAGTCAGCGTAGAGAAAGATGTTACGTTTAAAGGCGGCGCCCTAGTTCTTGGCGTAATTAAAGTCGACGCTCTAGGTATGGCTGTGGTCGACAACGTACAGACTACAGGTGGCAACTTGACTGGCAATTCTTATGTTGATAACTCAGCTTCAGTCTCAGGTTCTGCCTTTAATAATGCTAGCGGTAATATTGGAGTGAACCAGGCGGCTGGTGATTTTAATATTCAAGGTAATTCAGCTGCACTCGCATCAATTGATGCCAGCTTTGCCTTTGGTTCTGGTGATGCTGAAATCTTCAGTACTCAGCGTGGATCATTTAACGGCACCATGAACTATGCATCGACAAATAGTGCATCGATTGGCGATGGAGCTTTCCAAGGCGCCTCAGGTAATGTGGGGGTAAATATTGCGTCAGGTGGTAATAACGTACAGGCCAATAATATGGCTGCATCAGCTCATAAGGGCAGCTTAGGTGAAGCGAGTGTCTCTAACTCACAGGTGTCTGCTCATAACGGAGTGAAAAATCAGAGCGTGGTGCAAAATACAGTTGATTCAGTTGCGGTGAATTTGACGATGGATGCTACTGGTACCTATACAGGTACGTCTGAGCAAAATGCAGCCTACTATCCTGAAATTTGGCAGGACAGTGATGGTGCGCATAACACGCCTGGGGCATCTATATGGGGCCATATGGATATGGATAATCAAAACCCGACTGGAGCTGATGGCCTAAGCTTTGATGAAAGTGGCGACATGACATTGGCAGGTACCGTAAGTGGTCAGTTGCCTATTTATATTGAAACAGTGACTCAAAAAACTACCAATACAGCCTCGCTTAGTGGCAGTGCCTTCCAGAATGCGTCGGGTAACATTGGCGTTAACATGGCCTCTGGTAACGGTAATTTACAGTCTAATAACTTATCACTAACCAGCATGACAGGAGGAGCGATCGTTTCTGAAAATCCATAAATCTTCATTTTGGTATCCACAGTAGCCTGAGTTGTTTTCAGGCTACTGCTACAAGGATGTGCTATGAACAAATATCTGCTTATCTTTTGTATTACTTGGTTTTCACCGAGTTTATTTGCAGCCGAAATCATGTTGACAGGCATGATCCCTGGAATGGGAAATTACAGTAAAAATATCCAAAGTATCAGAGAGCGAAAATTTGAATTTGTAGTGCAGCAAAGAACGGACTTTTCCTGCGGCGCCGCAAGTCTGGCCAGCATTCTTAAGTTCGGTTATGGCAAAGATGAAATAACCGAAGAGCATGTTTTATTAGAGATGTTAAAAGTGTCCGATATGGAGGTCGTTCAGCAACAAGGGTTCTCCTTGTTAGATATGAAGCGATATTTAACGACACAAAACATGCGTGGACGCGGTTACCGGGTTGGAGTGAAAGAGCTGCAACAACTAAAAATTCCCGCAATCGTGCTGTTAAACGATGGTGGCTATAGCCACTTTGTCGTGATGAGAAGGTTTACCGATAACCAGGTGTATCTTGGTGATCCAGCTCTTGGTAATCGAATATTAGAATATGACGAATTTATTGAAAAGTGGAATGGAATTGTGTTTGTCGTTATCGGCAATGAATACATTAAAGACAATCCATTGCTTCAACCACGGGCTCGGTTGACCTACAACACGCTTGGCCCTTTGCAACCGTTATCGGATGCCGAGCTATTAGAGTTTGGTTTTGAGTATGCGGACATGCTCTAGGAGGCAAAATGCGATTTTGCTTAGTGACAGGGATCTTATTAGCTAATTCAGTTTTTGCATCTGACACCCCTTTAGAAGTTTTTGAGGGGAAATCGCCACTGTTGGATCAAGAGTTAGCGGAATTAAGAGGTAAATATACACAAAATGGCCAAGACTTTTATTTTGGCCTGCACATGCAAACACACTATATCAACGAGCAAGGAGTGACGCAGCAAGTACAAATGCAGGTTGAAATGTCCAATGCTAGCAGTGGTCCAGCAATGCGAATTACTGTAGCTGATGCCGTTTCCTCAACGGGGGATAGCCTTGACTTGTCTGCAAGTGGTCAGCAAACGGGTTTACAACAGCGGATCCAAATTGCTGGTGACTTTAATCAGGTCAATAACCAACTGGACTTTGAGCCTGGAAGCCTAAATCCACTTGCTAATGGTGTAGAGATCGTTATAGGCCAAAGTTTAGTGAGCAGCAGTGGTAACGTTGTGTACTCGACTGCTGACGGTCAATTGGGTTATCAGGTCGATATGGCGTCAGCCTCATTTGGGCAAGGCGTTTCTTCTCAGGGCGGTAATGGGCAGTTATTGCAGTCGATTACGGTTAACGGCGCGTTTCATCAAATTTCTAACCGTTCGTTAATTCGATATCAAGGAATCGATCTTGGCGTTAAAGAACGTCAGATATTGGGACAGCAGGTACGCGATATTATTGGGATTGGTCTATAGTTTTTGAAAGCATAATAAAGGATGACAAAAATGGATTTTAAATGGACTAAAGTGGCGTTACTTGTTTCCATTTCTTGCCTGCATTTTTCTAGCTTCGGGGCTGATGGCCCTAAAGCCGCGATGACTGAAGCTGAAGAGCTACAGTTGCTAAAAAAGCAACTTATTTTGCTAAATCAGCAATTACAGATGCAGCAAAAAGCCATCAACCACATGGCACAGAAAGTGTTATCCAAAGAGGCTGCATTGACGCAAGTTGGGGGCGGGGCGAATAGCGAGCAGGTTGCTAATCAGCCTCAACAGCAATCTAAAGCATCAGTAGAGCGCCCACCTCAACAAACTGCACAAATTGCCAGCTCTCAAGCGGTAGCTAGCTCTTCAGTAAAAAAGGAGCCTGAACGCTCTCGTAGTACCGAAGATGTACTGCAAGAAGCCCACAACGTGTTTGACCGTAAACTCACCATCGAACCTTCTTTGACTTACAGTTATTACGGTCGTAAAGATCTAATTTTGCGTGGTTTTTTAGCATTGGATGCTATTTTCTTGGGCAACCTAAATCTAGACCGAATTCGTTCTAATACGGTTCAGCTCGATCTCACTACGCGTTACACGCTAAATGATAGTTGGCAGTTTGAAATGGCGATGCCATTTGTGTACCGCCTGAATAAGTATGAGTCAGTGGGCGAAGGTAACTCAAGTCAGCTTTATGAATCTGCCGATGTCGAAGGCGGACAAATTGGCGATATGAGCGTCGCTGCTTATTATCGGATTATGACCGAAGGGGATGGGTGGCCAGATTGGGTGTGGAATGTCAGGGTTCGCATGCCTACAGGCACAGACCCTTTTGGCATAAACCTAGAATCGTCGGAGTCGGGAAACCTGACTTATCCGGATCAAATTGCTACAGGTACAGGGGCCTGGGGAATTTCGACAGGTTTTAGTTTGGCTAAAACTTATGATCCTGCGATTGTATTTTTTAACCTCAATTACGGTACCTTCTTACCTGAAGAGTATGGCGATCTTTCGGGGCTACCTGGTATGTCACCGGGAGATATCGATCTGGGTGATTACATCGATTACAGCTTAGGCTTAGCGTTTGCTGTGTCAGAAAGAATGAGTATTGGTATGAGCTTTAACCAGCGCTTTTTTACTAAGACTCAGCAAAGGCCTCTTGGTGGTGAATGGCAAGATATTGCTAGAACCGACACCAATACAGCGAATTTAGGTTTAGGGGCAACACTGGCTTTAACAGAAAACTTCTCAATGGTGACCAGCATTGGTGCGGGATTGACTGAAGACTCACCGGATTATCAAATTAGTTTACGCTTCCCTTATCGTTTTTAAGCTCGGTATCTAAGCTCGGTATCTAAGCTCGACACATATGCAAGAGCATAAGCTGGTGGCTCTTGATGCGATAGATACGGCTTTCGGTTGCGGCTATCTAAGATGATGTTAGTGGCCAGTTGAGGCCAGTTGAGGCTAGCTCAATTACATCATCATAGATTGTAGTGACTCTTGGCTAGTAAAGCGCTTATGTTATATAAAGAGGTCTAAAAACACACTGATGTTAGTGGCCCATTGTCGCTAGCT
>NZ_JBRILW010000024.1:0-85879 GCF_052977125.1 Shewanella sp. 30m-14
TCTCGTGTTAACAACCATCATTCGAAGCTCTTAAAGCGTTTGTCACCTGAATCAAATCTCCTAGGAGTTTTAACTCTCTAACACCGCTGCAAGTCCCGTTCTATCTAGCTTTTGCTAAGAGCGAATGGCCTGCTGTGCCGTGTCAGTGGATGCGCATTATAGGGATATCTCAGAGCAGCGCAAGGGCAATAATGAATAAAATCGAACTTTTATAATCGTTTGCTCATAAAACCCACTGACTAGCCACTTTTTAGGCTTTATAATGCTAAAAACACCATAATTAGGACTTTTAGATGCCAAACTCTAGAAACAATAACCCACTACGCTCCTATAAAGGTGTCGTACCTACACTTAAACAGGGTGTTTATATCGATGAGGCTGCTGTATTAGTCGGTGATATTACCCTTGATGAGGATGCCAGTGTTTGGCCTTTAGTTGCCGCACGTGGAGATGTAAACCATATCTATATAGGTAAACGTTCCAATATCCAAGATGGTACGGTTTTACACGTAACCCGAAAATCCCCCTCTTTACCTGCTGGCCACCCTCTGATCATTGGTGATGACGTCACTATTGGTCACAAGGCTATGTTACATGGTTGCCAAGTGGGTAATCGTATTTTGGTCGGTATGGGCGCAATCATTCTAGATGGTGCAATATTAGAAGATGATGTCATCCTAGGTGCGGGTTCTCTGGTACCGCCAGGTAAAGTATTGAAGAGTGGTTTTCTATATGTAGGCAGCCCAGCTAAACAGGCTCGTCCACTTACCGATGCTGAACTTGCCTTCCTGCCGCAATCTGCCGACAATTATGTCAGACTGAAGAATGAGTACTTGCAAGAAGGCGAGTAAGCAAAAAGTTCGCTTTCTATAGATAGCACTATAAAAGAACGGTTCTACCTTGCTCATCGAATGCTTCCTGCTCGATGAGCGTTTCAACCTCTTCCTCTATATCAAATCGATACTGTTCAAATAGGGCTAGAGCCTTACTCTCGATATCTAATTCTTCGGCCAATATTTTTGTTGATGATAACGAAGCCAGTTTTGCTAAGCTTATCCGACACTCAATATTTACCCCTTGTACTTGAACTGGGAAAATAACGGTTTGGCTTAGTTGATCCCAATCTTGTAGATCTGGAAATAGAATACTTTGGTTCATCTTTATCTCGATTAATGCTCAGAAGTTTTTAGCCTATGAGTTCAGATCTAAGCTGAGTCAGAACAGGCTCGACACTTGGTGTTACGCTGCGCCAAATAGAAAAGCTTTCTGCCGCTTGTCCCACCAGCATACCTAAGCCATCGATTGTTTGACTTGCCCCCTGCGCTGTCGCCCACAGGTTAAAACTTGTTGGCTCTTTGCCATACATCATATCGTAGCAAACTGTGTGCGATACAATAGTATCAGGGCTAATAGCCGGTACTTCACCTGATAAGCTGGAAGAAGTGGAGTTAATAATAAGGTCATAGCTCTGCCCTGTATGGGATATAGGTAAAGCAGTCACATCACCATAGCGCGAAAAGATCTCCACTAACGCCTCAGCCTTTACTTGAGTGCGATTTACAATCGTTAACTTAGCAATGCCTGATTGCAGTAATGGCAATACACTGCCTCGCGCAGCACCACCAGCACCAATTAACAGGACATGCAATCCACACAAGTCTCCTAAGTTTCTCTTTAGGTCGGCGACTAAACCAAGACCATCGGTATTATCGCCGCGAATTTTACCATCGGCCAATACCGTTAAGGTATTCACTGCTCCAGCTAATTGGGCTTGTTCGCTAAGTTCATCACACAGGGCAAATGCTTGCTCTTTAAAGGGCACGGTAACGTTTGCACCGTAACCATGATTAGCAGCAAACTCTTTGAAACTTGCTTCAAAAGCGTCGACGGGCGCTAAGATTGCCTCATAACTTAACGACTGAGCAGTCTCGGTGGCGAACATTGTATGAATTTGGGGCGACTTACTGTGCCCTATTGGGTTACCAAATACTGCATATCGTTCAGTCATGTTTTCTACTCTAGCCACTAAAAGTAGTAGTGTAACGCGGATCTTTGCTTAGGCAATCGATTCTATCCGAGTTATTTTCAGCTGAACTTTCAACGGTGATGCTATTAAATAGCTAGATAATTTTACTCATCGACTTGCTACACTGTCGCGCAAACGTATAAGAGCCTGGTACAAGAAATAGATGAACTGGTTAAAGAAACTTGTTGGTAAAAACCAAGCGAGTCAGGATAGAGATCCAAATCAATCTAATGCTTATGATCGTATAGGTGGAGAAAAAGTGATTCGTGCTATTGCCCATCAGTTCTATTTACAGATGCAACACAATCAAGCGACTCAAGATCTATTGTCAATCCATAGAGCCCCTATCGCAGAATCTGAACAGAAGTTATTTGAATTTCTAAGCGGTTGGCTTGGTGGGCCTCAGCTATATCAACAGAAGCATGGGCACCCTGCGTTGCGTGCCAGGCATATGCCGTTTAAAGTCGATGAAGCTATGCGAGATCAGTGGCTCGTCTGTATGAAGGCAGCGATAGAGAAAGAAGTGAAAGATCCGCAGCATCAACAAGCTATATATAGCGCTATTTCGACACTCGCGGACCATATGCGAAACCAATAAAACAACATTTATTGGTTTCACTTTACTCACTATAGGCTTAACCAATCTCTTGGTTTGAGGTAATCACTGTATAGTTGCGCCTCCGGGCTACCCATTTCCGGCGTGTAAGCATACTCCCAACGCACTAATGGCGGCATAGACATCAAAATTGATTCTGTGCGGCCGCCTGTCTGTAAGCCAAATAATGTGCCTCGATCATAAACCAAGTTAAATTCAACATAACGACCACGACGATAGAGCTGGAACTGACGCTCATGTTCACCAAATTCGGTATCTTTTCGGCGCTCAACAATGGGGGCATAAGCAGTTAAGAAGCCGTTACCGACAGCCTGCATAAAGGCAAAGCTGCTCTCAAAACCTTGCTTGTTGAGGTCATCAAAGAACAAACCACCAACACCACGGGTTTCATTACGATGCGGTAACCAAAAGTATTCGTCACACCATTTTTTATACTTAGGGTAAATATCTTCACCAAAAGGCTCGCACAATGACTTTGCACTGTGGTGCCACGCAACAACATCTTCTAAATACGGATAATAAGGTGTTAAGTCGAAACCACCACCGAACCACCAAACTGGATCCGCCCCCTCTTTATGGGCAATAAAAAAGCGTACATTGGCATGTGTCGTCGGAATATGCGGGTTGTTTGGATGGATAACTAAAGAAACGCCCATCGCCTCAAAACTTCGACCAGCAAGCTCTGGGCGGTGCGCCGTTGCAGAAGCAGGCATAGAGGCGCCCATAACATGGGAGAAGTTAACGCCAGCTTGTTCAAATACCGCACCACCAGTCAACACTCGACTTTGACCACCGCCACCCTCTTCACGCTGCCACGAGTCCTCGACAAATGTTGCCTCATTATCTAAGGCTTCAAGTCCATTACAAATTCGATTTTGAAGATCGAGTAAGAAAGCTTTTACTACTGTTGGATCTGGTGCGCTCATATCATTCCTTTTTAAAAGCTGATTAGCCTTTTCTTATAATTTTTCCACTCTTAGCATCGATAATCGTAGACGGTGATGCCTGGCTCCCTAAGTCACCAATCACTAAGCCTGCAATCATTCCCTCAAACTGCAGCTTTACACTCGATGCAGACAATGCAGGCTCTTGCCCTGTCAGATTTGCACTCGTTGATACTATTGGCTTATTAATCGCCGCACACAAAGCTTTGACGTCTTCATGAGCGGTAACCCGTACGGCAATCGAATCAAAGCTACCACTTAGCAATTTAGACAGACCGGGCTTAATTGGCATAATAAAAGTAAATGGCCCGGGCCACTTACTGTGTACAAATGCTAATTGCTCTACCGAGAGTTGCGACTCATCAATATAAGGGAGTAGTTGCTGATAATCGCCTGCGACTAGAATTAACCCTTTTTGCCATGGCCGCTGCTTTATTTCTAATAAGCGTTCAATTGCGTCGTTATTATCTGGATCACAGCCTAGGCCATAGACAGCTTCTGTTGGGTAAGCAATCACGCCGCCTTGCTCAACAAGCTCTGCCGCGCCAGCAGGTAATACTTCTAACATTTGTTTCGATTCACCTTACATAAGAGCGATTTTAAGCCGCTATGATTACTTAAATGCGACATTAGTTAAAGTTAATATGATTATTTAAACAGGACGCTTATATTTACAGGCTTTTTCAGGACACTCTAGGCGCATACCTGCAGCCCCTTTGCGTTCAACCAAAATACCACAACCACAGTCTGGGCACGTTTCAGCAACTGGAGGATAATTGACTAAAAACTTGCATTTTGGATAAGCACTACAAGCATAAAATGATTTACCAAAGCGACTAGTTCGGTGTTCGATATGCCCGATCTTACACTTGGGACAGGCGATCTCATCCGCAGCATCCGCCTTATCATGTTTTTCGATATGACTGCAGGCTGGATAGTTAGTACAACCGATAAAAATACCAAAACGGCCTGACTTCACCGCCAGTTCACTGCCGCAGTCAGGACAAACCGATCCTTGGATCACTTGTGTTTCAATTGATTCATGCTGTACCAAAGGCCGGGTGTAGTCGCAGCTTGGGTAGTTATTACAGCCAATAAAACCACCGTGCTTACTGTGCTTTACCGACAACTCACAGCCACACTTAGGGCACAGCTCATACTCTTTCTCAAGGGCATGCTCGTGCGTAGTAAACAGTTGCTGATCGATTTTAGCCATGGTTATCTCAATTCATCTATATGCCGCTATTCTACCAAGGAATCGATTAAGTTTTATATTCCAGTGTTAGAATTTCGTAAAAAGCAATGATATATTGTATTCAATAAAACAAAGGGATAAATTTAAAGGGAAAAAAATGAATACACCCTCAAAGTTCGCTACGACTATTATAGCAAGCCTGCTCGCATCGCTCTCAGGCTGCGCGAGTGTTGAACAGCCAAACATTAATCCACAAATAATCAGCCAGATAAACACCACATCTGAAGCAGATTTGTTTGATGCTCAAAGCCCACTATTAACAACCGACGCTTTTACTCAAACCAGCCTTGCGCTCGCTAGCAACCAAGACATAGAGGCCATAGATAAGCTGCTTTACTACTTTCGCGCCTTTAGTTACTACGGGCCAGTTGATGACTTAAGTGATGCAGATATTTCCGCTTTAGCTGAAGCACTAGAAGAGTTAGCTGATTCAGGCCTTCTCAACAATCAAGCGCGCTTACAAGAGCAATATGCCGTTACCCTCTACCGCTATTTTGCCAACAACGATGCAGCTCAAGCCTTAGTTCCGTTACTGCCTCAGCTAGAAACCCAGCTACAGCAATTGGCGAGTACAACGCCCAACAGCGCTAATGACTATGCATTACTAGAAACCTTAAAAGCTTATGGCTTCTTACTGAATCAAGGCCGTAAAGAGGTCGACGGTGAGCTAAACAAAGTATTGTTAGCGGCTGACTTAAATACAGCCCTTATTGATTTTGCAGCAAGCGCAGAAAGCATTCGCGCCAACAACGACTGGCCACGTACAAATGCCTACTGGGCACTCGCCCTATATCGTTTAGCGCTGCCATCATCAGAAGATGGTGAACAAACACAACAAGAGTTGGCCCTCGATGCTGCCGTCGCTGCTATTGCTAAAGCCGATGTTGCACTTCGTGGTGATGCTGCTAAAGATGCATACACCGCAGGCTTTCACGTAAATGTGTTTGGTGGCCAAGAGCTATGCAAGGAAAACAGCGATATATGTCGTATTCCAGAGCTTAAGGCGGCGCTGCCGATTGAACACCACTGTTCTGATAGCCTGTTTATATTGACCCAAGATTTAAACGAGCAAGAGCTTGCTGAAAGCTGTAATAAGTTAACCTCACAAGAGTCTAACTTTCATGGTTTACTAAGCACAGAGTTAAAGCCAACCCCCAATGACTTTAACAGTGCGCTGAGGGTTGTTGCATTTAAAAACTGGAGCCAATACCACTTATATGGCCAGCTGATCTTTGATATCCAAACCGATAACGGCGGTATGTATATAGAAGGCACCCCTTCAAAGCCTGGCAACCAAGCAACCTTCTTTGCGTTTCGCCAGTGGTGGATTGAACCCGAGTTCAAAGTTTGGAATTTGAATCATGAATATGTGCACTACCTTGATGGCCACTTTGTGAAATATGCAGGCTTTGGGCACTTCCCAGAGAAAATGGTCTGGTGGTCAGAAGGTTTAGCTGAATACATCTCTAAGGGCGATACCAACCCTTCAGCTCTGCGTGTGATTAAGCGAGATCGAGATGAAGCACCAACATTAGAGGAGATTTTTGCTACCGAATATAAGGACGGTCAGGACAGAACTTACAAATGGAGTTACATGGCTATTCGCTTCCTTGCAGAGCACCACCATGCTGACTTTGTACAACTTAGCCAGTATTTAAAAACAGATTATTTCGAAGGCTATGAGCAGTTAATGGCCTCTTTGACTCAGCATCAAGATCAGTTTGCAACTTGGTTAGATACTCAGGTTGCTGAATTTGATGATAACGAAGAGAAGAGTAAACCACGCCTGCATAAGCAGTATCGCTACGATTACCGTGACTATTTGCAGCCACAGCACTTAGCCCATGGCGAAAACCACCTGAAGTTCTAGGTTCTAGGTTCTAGGTACAAAGCCAATTTGTATCCATCCAAGGCAAATTGGCATAAGTGTTCTGACCTCTAGGGATAGAGGAAATGCGAATAAATGTATGGAACATTTATCGCCAGACACAAATCCCTTCTTACGCTGTCCTTGCGTTCAGGCTGATGTTAGGTGAAATAGCGCACATCCATGTACAACGCCTATTTGAGCCCATCCATGGCAAATAGGCATAAATGTTCCAGACACAAAAAAGGAGGCTTAGGCCTCCTTTCTTTTAATCGTGTTTAGCTGATTATGAATGTAAACCACCATCAGGCTGCTCAAAGATAAGATCTTCCATCTGCTCATAAGCAGACTCATGACCCGGAGCATTAAATAGCACCATCAATATAACCCACTTAAGATCATCAAGGTTTAAGGTCGGCTCATCAATTTCCATGACTCGGTCTATCACCATTTCACGTGTCTCAACATTGAGCACTTTAATCTGCTCTAGAAACAGTAAAAAGCCACGACTTTCGACGTCAATTTTTTCCATCTCAGCTTTGGTGTAAATACGGAATGATTGCTGATCATGATTACAAAGGTAAGGCGTACCTGCTTCTTGTATATCAGCTAAACGCTCTAACCAAGAAAGTGCCTTAATGATTTCACTTTGATGAAATCCGGCGCGAGTGAGTTCTTTTGTGAGTTCGTCTTCATCTACTAATAATTCGACTTCACTATGAACATAGTTTTCAAATAAATACATGAGGATATCAAACATGACTAGCTCCTCTTTAGTCTTATGTAACCACCAGGGACTGCAGTAATCCAACCTTGCAGCTCGAGTTCAAGCAATTGCTCCAATACTAGCTCTATGGTTTTTCCACTATGCTCGACCACATCATCTATCGCTGTAGTCTCATAGCCAACACTAGCTAACAGTGAGGAAAATGGCAAATCAGAGGCGCTTTCTCCCCCTATATGGTGGCGCGCCCTTAGTTCTTCAAGGTGAAACTGCGATAAAGCGGTAACTTCTTCTAAAATATCTGCCACAGACTCCACTAACTTAGCACCATCACGCAATAATTGATGGCCCCCTTCACTTTGACCGCTCAGCACACTCCCAGGAACTGCAAACACCTCTCGCCCTTGTTCGTTAGCAAGTCGCGCAGTGATTAATGAGCCACTTTTCAAGCTTGCCTCTATCACTAAGGTTCCTATAGTTAGACCGCTGATAATACGGTTTCGTTTCGGAAAGTTTCCGGAAAATGGCTTAACGTCGGGCCAAAACTCACTCAAAACACAGCCATCATTTTGAATGTCATGATAAATGCCTCTGTGGCGTTTAGGATAAATAACATCCGCCCCCGTCCCCAATACCGCAACACTCGGCTTTCCAATATCAATAGCCGCTTGATGGGCTGCACCGTCAATACCTAAAGCCATTCCACTGGTTATTGCCAGGCTATGTAGGGCCAATTGAGTCGCCAACTCATAAGCCACTTTCTTTCCTCCTAACGTCGCATTTCGACTACCAACAACGGCGATACCAGGAAACAATAAAGTATCAAGGTTACCTTTTAAAAACAGCACAGTTGGAGGATCATTAATTTGTTTCAATAACGGGGGATAGTGAGGGTCATCTAGGCTTACAAGATGATGGTTATTTGCAGCTTGCTGCCAGGCTAACGCCTCATCAACTAACGCATAATTAGGGGATAAATTGGATTGTAGTAACGATTCAGGTAGCGGCAGCGCCTGTGGTTCATGCGCTAACCTTTGCCTTAACTCTGCTACATCCATGTAGTTTATTAATTGTTTAATCCGAGCGGGTCCTAGCCCAGATACAGCTGAAACAACTAGCCAGTCGACCAGTTTATCGTTAATGGTTTATCCTTTAAAAGCCGATGCCATCAATAAGATGGCATCAATACAATGAGTATAACTAACCTTAGCCTATTCGCTACTAATCAGCGAATCAGGAATCGTAAGCTTGTCAGCCACCCGCACAGGACGTTCATTAACTAAAATAATCCCCATACTGGTCTTATCGAAAACTTTAAACACCATCAACTTTCCACGATAAAGATCCGGCATTTTTACTGCATTATCTGACGATATATTCGCAATTATCTTCTCGTAGCGATTACGTTCGAGAGGCTGTACCGGGACGCCATCACCATTGATAACGACGACTGCGCCCTCTTTAAAGATAGAAAATACCTGTCCGGTTTCTAGACCGTCAATAGCGCCTTTGTCTAGGTAAACCACATCGAGTTTACCCATTTCACGAATATCTTTACCCGATGCCAATACTGTTGCAGGCTCTTTAATTTCAGCCGCCTTAGGCATGAAATAAGCAGACATCAGCGAGTCATCCTCAATCGGTAGTACGCGATAACCTGCCGCAGTTTCTTGCAAATTACTCAGTAACTCCACCTTAGAGATGGGGCCCGACTCAACCACTCGACCAGAAGCCGATAAAATCACTTCGAGTCCTAGATTTTCGCCGTCACTATTCTTGAGTGTTCGCCCATCAACATAAACGCCAAATTTATCGCCAACGGTTAACTCACCTTGCACATAGATAATGTCTGAAATCACATGAAATTTTGAAGGACTCTCACCGCCCATGACTTTGGGTTGCTGCTCGAACCAATCGGCATCAACTACACGGTTTTGTAATAGATAGGGCTGGATTAGCGAAAGGTCTATCGCTGGAATCGCACTATTTTTAGCTGAAATGCGGCCTTGGGGGCTTTTTCTGATATGAGGCTTAACCACCAAGCGCGGTTCACCATCGATAAACACCAGAGTCAGCTTGTCGCCAGGGTAGATAAGGTGAGGGTTCGCTACCTGAGGGTTTGCTCCCCACAGCTTAGGCCAACGCCAAGGGTCGTTTAGGAAAGATGCTGAAATATCCCAAAGCGTATCGCCTTTTTCAACCACATAAGAATCAGGATGACCCGACTTTAGCGTTAAGGTATCAGCGAAAACTGAAGTGCAACCAACTATAAGTGAAGCAAGTAATATTAACCGTTTCATCAGGGTATCCATGCTATTTGCTCTTTTATTAGAGTATATGTAGAGCTTTTGCTGTTATTGAATGCCGCTAACGACTAAAATTGAGCCATTAGCCAAAGTCAGTATAACTAACTGGCTCAATTTTGACAGACTTGTTAAGAGTTTAGATATGAGTTTATTAAAAGTTTTATGTTTTCCCGATGAAAGATTACGTACAGTAGCAAAGCCAATCACAGAGTTTAACGCTGCCCTTCAAACACAAATCGACGATATGTTCGAAACTATGTATGAAGAGAAGGGAATTGGCCTAGCTGCAACCCAGGTTGATTATCACCATCAACTTATCGTTATGGACCTTCAAGATGATGTTGAACGCCCTAAAGTGTTCATCAATTTAGAGATTACAGCCAAAAGCGGTGATTTCTGCAACGAAGAAGGCTGCTTGTCTGTTCCTGGCGTCTACGCCAAAGTCGATCGCGCAGAATTTGTAACAATCAAAGCCCTAGATCGCGATGGTAAAGAGTTCACGTTAGAAGCGGATGATTTGTTTGCTATCTGCTTACAACATGAATTAGATCATCTATCAGGTAAGCTGTTTGTTGACTACTTATCACCGCTTAAGCGTCAACGCATCAAACAAAAGCTCGAAAAAGCAGCTCGTCTCGAAGCTAAACAAGGATAAATTTTTGAAACCATTAAATGTCATTTTTGCAGGAACGCCAGACTTTGCTGCACGCCATCTTCAAGCGTTAATCGATTCAGAGCATAACGTTATTGCAGTGTACACCCAGCCAGACAGACCTGCTGGCCGCGGTAAAAAGCTTCAAGCAAGCCCAGTCAAAGCATTAGCGCTTGAAAATGACATCGCAGTTTTGCAGCCAAAATCTCTACGTGACGAAGATGCGCAAACAGAGCTTGCCGCCTTGAACGCTGACATTATGGTTGTTGTCGCTTACGGGTTAATTTTACCAAAAGTCGTGCTCGACACCCCTCGCCTTGGCTGCATCAATGTACATGGTTCAATTTTGCCACGCTGGCGTGGTGCTGCACCGATTCAACGAGCACTATGGGCAGGCGACAGTGAAACTGGCGTTACCATTATGCAGATGGATATTGGTTTAGATACCGGCGACATGCTGTTAAAAACTCAGCTGACAATTGAAGACACTGATACTTCTGCAACCCTATATGAAAAGCTAGCCGAACAAGGCCCAAGTGCACTTGTTGACGCATTAGCAGGGATAGCAGCAGGTACTCTGCCTGCTGAAAAGCAAGATGAAAGCTTAGCCAACTATGCTGAAAAGTTATCGAAAGAAGAAGCGCGCTTAGATTGGACTAAATCAGCTAACGCACTATGGCGCGAGATCCGCGCTTTTAATCCTTGGCCTGTTAGCCATTACCAACATGAAGGTAATACTATTAAGGTATGGCAGAGCCATGTGAGCGGTGAGACAAGCTCAAAGCTACCGGGTACGATTTTGTCAGCCGATAAAAATGGCATTAGTATCGCCACAGGTGAAGGTGTATTAACTATCACCCAGATGCAACTTCCAGGTAAAAAGCCATTAAGTGTTGCCGACATCCTAAACTCAAGAGCCGACTGGTTTACCCCAGGAACCGTTCTTACTAGCACCGATAATCAAGAGGCTTAATCGCTAATGAACTTAAGAGCTTTGGCCGCTAAGGTCGTTTTTCAGGTGCTAGAAAAAGGTATCTCACTTTCAGTGGCGCTACCGGATCAGCAAAAACATCTCGATAATGGTAAAGACAAGGCGCTACTCGCCGAGCTTTGCTATGGTGTCATGCGTTTTTTGCCGCAGTTAGACAAACAAGTCAGCGACTGCATGAGCAAACAGATGAAAGGTAAGCAGCGCATAGTGCACCAATTATTACTGGTTGGTTGCTATCAACTGTACTTCACGCGCATTCCGAGCCACGCTGCAATATCAGAGACCGCCGAAGCCTGTCGTCAGCTAAAGTTTGAAGGCTTAGTGAAAGTGGTTAATGGTGTATTACGTAATATTCAGCGCCAGGAAAAGCCTTTATCGACTGACAACGACACTCTTACCTATAACACACCAGCCTGGATCATTAAGCGCTTAAAAGACGCTTACCCAGAAAACTGGCAAAACGTGATTGAGCAAAGTCATGAGCGCCCACCTATGTGGCTTCGTAACAATCAGCAATCACAAACCAGAGACACCTATTTACAGGCGCTGGCAGGATTAGAGATTGACGCTCAAGCGGGTAACAGCCCAGATTCAATTTTACTATCTAGCCCACGCGATGTGATGCAGCTACCCGGTTTTGAAACCGGCGCAGCATCAGTGCAAGATGGTGCAGCCCAATGGGCAGCCACCTTATTAGCACCGCAAGGTAATGAACTAGTACTCGATGCCTGTGCCGCTCCTGGCGGTAAAAGCTGTCATTTATTAGAGCTAGCACCTGAAATTAAACTGGTGGCTGTGGATTTTGATGCCAAACGTCTTGAGCGCGTTCAGCAAAACCTCGATAGACTGTCACTCAAAGCTGAGCTGGTACATGGCGATGCCGCCGATATCGACTCATGGTGGCAAGGCGATAAGTTCGACCGCATTTTGCTCGATGCTCCCTGCTCCGCAACCGGTGTTATTCGTCGTCACCCTGATATTAAGTGGCTTAGAAAGAATAACGATATTGAAGAGCTGGCGCAATTACAGTCACAGATTTTCGATCATTGCTGGAAGTGGTTAAAGCCCGGTGGCACACTCTTATATGCAACATGTTCAATTTTGCCACAAGAAAACAAAGATCAAGTCAGCGCCTTCTTAGGCAGAACACCTGATGCGACTTTAGTGCCGATTGCAGAACAAGCCAGTCCAGACGATATTGGTTGGCAGATTGTCCCTGGACAAGACAACATGGATGGCTTTTATTACGCTCGCCTAGTTAAGGATTAGAACGGCAATGAAAATAATCATTTTGGGTGCAGGACAAGTTGGCGGCACACTCGCCGAAAACTTAGTTGGCGAAAACAATGACATCACCATTGTCGATACCGACAAAAATCGCCTACGTAGCTTGCAAGATAAGTACGACCTAAGAGTCATTGTGGGCCACGGTGCTCACCCAAGTGTATTAAAAGAGGCGGGAGCCGAAGACGCGGATATGCTTATCGCGGTAACCAATAGCGACGAATGCAATATGGCAGCTTGCCAAATTGCTTATTCGCTCTATGGTACTCCCACCAAAATTGCCCGAATTCGTTCAGAACAATACCTAGGCCTTCGCGATAAACTGTTTATCGACAGCGAAACCAAGAATGCAGAACATCGCCCTCGGGGCGGTTTTATTATTGATGAGCTGATAGCACCAGAGCAACTGGTGACCGCCTACATTGCTCGCCTTGTTGAATACCCTGGAGCATTACAGGTGCTCGAGTTTGCCGAAGGCCGACTGAGTTTAGTTGCCGTGCGTGCCTACTATGGCGGCCCGTTAGTGGGTAATGCACTCGCAGCACTGCGCGAGCATATGCCAAATATTGATACCCGGGTTGCCGCTATTTTTAGACAGGGTCGTCCAATTATGCCTCGCGGCACCACCATTATCGAAGCCGATGACGAAGTGTTCTTCGTGGCCGACAGCCGCCACGTACGCGCGGTAATGAGTGAGATGCAGAAGCTCGATAATTCTTATCGCAATATTATGATCGCCGGTGGCGGTAATATTGGTTTGGGACTAGCGAAAAAACTACAACGCAACCACTCAGTAAAACTGATTGAGCGTAAGCAAGAGCGTGCTGAAGAGTTATCAGAAAAGCTTGAAAATACAACGGTATTTTGTGGCGACGCCTCAGATCAAGAGCTGTTGCTTGAAGAGCATATCGACCAAACCGATGTGTTTATTGCGGTTACCAACGACGATGAAGCCAATATCATGGCTGCATTACTCGCCAAACGCATGGGCGCTAAAAAAGTCATGGTACTTATTCAGCGCGAAGCCTATGTTGATATTGTGCAAGAAGCGAATATTGATATCGCTATTTCTCCACAACAAGCTACGATTTCGGCATTGCTGACTCATATTCGCCAAGGTGATATTTGTAACGTTTACTCACTACGTCGCGGCGCAGCAGAAGCAATTGAAGCGATTGCTCATGGTGACTCCAATACGTCTAAAGTGGTTGGCAAGCAGATCAGCGAAATTAAATTACCACCTGGGACCACCATTGGCGCTATCGTTCGCGACGAAGAAGTGCTTATGGCACACGACAAAACCGTTATCGAACAAGGCGACCACGTCATTCTATTTTTGGTCAACAAGAAGTTTATTGGCGAAGTTGAAAAGCTATTCCAACCGAGCGCCTTCTTCTTTTAAAAGCGTCATTTAACAGCGTTCAGGAGTGTAACTCATGCCAGTTAGGTAGACTGCTAACTGGTATAAACATTATGTTGAACTATCGCCCCTTGCTATTTATTTTAGGAATTTTCCTCTCAACGCTCACTGCGTTTATGTTAATTCCCGGCGCCTTTGCCCTCTACTATGGTGAAGAAACTGTTGGTGCCTTCATGATCTCATCTCTGGTTACAGGCTCTGCAGCCAGCTTCTGTATGCACCAAGGTCAAAGCCGAAAACTTCACCTTAATATTCGAGATATGTTCCTGCTCACCAGCCTCACATGGTTTATCGTGAGTCTATTTGCAGCAATGCCCTTCACCTTGTATCACGGCATCAACTATACCGACGCATTCTTCGAAACCATGTCAGGTATTACCACGACGGGCTCGACGGTGTTGTCAGGCCTCGACACCATGGATCACAGCATCCTTATCTGGCGCTCATTGCTACAGTGGTTAGGTGGGATAGGCTTTATTGTAATGGCAGTGGCTGTATTACCTTTCTTAAACGTCGGTGGTATGCGTTTATTTAGAACTGAATCTTCCGACTGGAGTGACAAAACAACCCCGCGTACTCAATATATGGCCAAAAGCCTATTTTTTGTTTACATCATACTGACTCTTATATGTTTTGCTGCTTACCACCAAAGCGGTATGACCTGGTTTGAGGCGATTAATCACGCCATGACCACCCTATCTACCGGGGGCTATTCAACCTCAGATCGTTCAATGGCAGCATTTTCAGATGAAGCTCAATGGGTTGGTACCACCTTTATGCTCGCTGGCGGCTTACCCCTGTTGATGTTTGTCTATATGGTGCAGCAACGTTCGCTAAAAGTATGGAATGATGCTCAGGTAAAAGGCTTCTTAAAGTTTGTGGTTTTAATTTCTTGCTCACTGGCATTATGGTTTTGGAGTACCAGAGACATTGCTGCGCTCGATGCCCTTCGTATCGTCAGTTTTAATGTGGTTTCAGTGGTCACCACCACAGGTTATGGTCTCACGGATTACACGGCCTGGGGGGCGCTGGCTAATATCGCCTTTCTATTCTTAATGTTTGTCGGTAGCTGTTCTGGCTCGACCTCCGGCGGCATTAAAATTTTCCGTTTTCAAATTGCTAACGTCATTATGCGCGATCAATTAAAACAACAATTCCACCCTAATGGTGTATTTAAAGAGCGCTATAACAACCACATTATTCGCGGAGATATTGTTCGCTCGCTCGTTACCTTTATTATGTTATTTATGACGGTAATCATCGCCCTGTCGATAATTCTAGTCCTTACAGGGCTGGACCCTATCACTAGCTTTACTGGCGCGATTACCGCGGTAAGTAATGTTGGCCCGGGATTAGGCGATACCATTGGGCCAGCAGGAAACTTCTCCAGCCTACCCGACGTCGCCAAGTGGGCCCTAGCAATAGGCATGCTATTAGGTCGACTCGAGATTTTAACCGTTGCGGTTTTATTCCACCCGCAATTCTGGGAATACTAATCCCCCACAACGGGTATAGAAGTCCGCAATAAAAAAGCCGCATTCATTGCGGCTTGTTATTTCTGTTGTCTATTTCGCTAAGCTAATCAGGTGATCGGCATAGACTTTTACGTCTTCCCAATCAGTGTAATCAATAACAGATTTAGGATCGGTTGGGCCATCGGTAATTTTCATGATTAGCTGGATCATCATTCTGTCGTACCAACGCCAAGATGGGTAGTCAACCTTACCTGCAATCACTTTAACATCTGTTGGTTTCCACGCTGACAGCTCTATAAACTTTTGCAGATACTTGTTGTTTTCAGGCACACGCTTCTCTGGATTACGCGCAACGACGTTAACACTGAAAAAGCTTGAGGCTTTTGCATTGAAATCAGCTTGGTGCTCAGCAACAAACTCAAATACCGACTTATGGTAACTGCCATAAAGTACGCAAGCACCTAGTGCGACCACATCATACTTGGCCCAGTCGAGGCCTTCAGCTTTTGCTTCACTAATATGCATCATGTCGCACTTATGCCCTTCACTAATAAGGTGATCGGCCATAGCGCGGCTAATTCTGGCTGTATGCCCGCCACGAGAATAATAAAGTACCAGAACTGATTTCATCTTGATTCCAATTGAAAATTTTCTATTGATGTATTGTTACAGCTAATCATAGATTTTAAAGGAGAATGGATCACAAATTAGGTATAGCTCATATTATCAACATCAAAAATTGAGATAACTGCGTTCCACAAGTATGATCCATAAGTAGATTGTTTTATAAGACCAACTCAATTAGAATAAACTAATTAAAGGCAATGGAGTAAGTAACCGTATGCAAAAAGAAATCGACGCCAGTGCAATGGTCACCAATGCTGAAAGTGCTGCAAAATGGCTTAAGGCTATCGCAAATCCATATCGATTAATGATTTTGTGCCTTTTACTGGATAAAGAGCTCAGCGTAACCGAGTTAAATAAAACCGTGCCGCTGAGCCAGTCTGCACTATCACAGCATTTAGCCGTATTGCGTTCTGAAGATTTAGTCGCGACTCGAAAAAGCTCACAAGTGGTGTACTACACATTGAAAAATGAGCAAGTCACTGAAGTGATCTCCATCTTGCATCGTAAATACTGCGCCTAATCGCTTTATAGTCCCGAATTTAGATGTAAAAAAGCCTGCATACTTGCAGGCTTTTTTGTTCCAAAATCGTGTTTAATCTAGCGCTCAGCAAATGCTTGGGCAAACTCATCCACTTTATTCCAGTCGGTAAATTCAAAGGTACCAGTCGTATCTGTGGGGCCTTTAGTCATCCACATAATAAAGCGGATCATCACCTTGTCGAAAAATCGATACTTAGGGTAGTCAATCTTACCTGCAAATACCCCTAACTGCTGTGGCTGCCAAAGCGATAGAGTGAGGAACTTCTGCATATACGGATTCGTTTCCGGAGTATTTTTTTCTGGCTTTCGAGCAACCACATTCACAGTAAAGAATGCATTTATCTTCGCATCCAGCACCGCATGATGACGATTAATAAACTGATAGAGTTCGGGCCTATGCTTACCATAACGAATGCTGGCAGCAATCAAGATTTTATCAAATTGTGCTAAACCTAAAGACTCTGCTTCATCGATTGAAGCTAAAGTCACCTTGGCATTCTGCGCTTGGTTAACCTTCTTGATCTGCTCACAAATTGCTTTCGTTTGGCCATCAACTGTCGAATAAATAATGAGTGTATTGTTCATTAACTTCCTACTATTTTCCGATTAAAACTCGGTATGACTAGACTAAAACAACGGTCAATGACCCGCTATATTTTGAATATACTACCCAATAGTTAACGCTAGCTTAGGCGAGTAGATTAAGGCAGCATCTTTACACTTTTTTAGTTTTTCCAAAAGGTCGGCGTAAACAAAATCAGCAAGGTGAACACCTCTAAGCGACCAAATAACATGGCAAACAGTAATACCCACTTTTCAGCATCACCAATACTGGCGTAGTTACTTGCCACCTCACCTAAGCCTGGTCCCAAGTTATTCAAACAAGCTGCCGTGGCACTAAAAGCGGTAATCGCATCCATCCCAAATGCCATGAGGATCAGCATGCAAACTACAAACACTAAAGCGTAAGCAGAGAAGAAGCCCCACACAGCATCAATAACTCTATCGGGTAGTGCGTTACCACTAATTCGAATTGAGAACATACCGCGGGGATGAACCAGACGCTTGAGTTCACGTGAGCCTTGAAGCAGCAGCAAAATCATACGAATAACTTTAATACCGCCGGCAGTAGAGCCACCGCTGCCGCCAATAAAGCTAGAGAAAATCAGCAAAATTGGCAGGAATAATGGCCAAGCATGGAAGCTCTCGGTACCAAACCCAGCAGTAGTTGAAATTGATACAGCCTGAAATAAGGCGTAATCAAAGGTTTCTTCGGCTGAGTCATAAATTCCTGAGCCGTACAATGTGATAAAACAGATAGCCGTTAATACCAACTGAATCGCAATCAACACCTTAAACTCGGCGTCCCGAAAGTAGACTCTTAAGTTAATGCCTCGGCGAGAAAAAGCGGCAAAGTGTAGACTGAAATTTAATGCCGCAATCAATAAAAACACCACACAAATCATATTGATTGTAGGGCTGTTAAAGTACCCCATGCTGGCGTCGTGAGTCGAAAAACCACCGATTGCAATAGTCGAGAAAGAGTGGCAAATGGCGTCGAAAGCATCCATACCAGCAAGCCAATAGGCAAAGGCGCAGGCCACTGTTAGCGCTAAGTAGATGTACCACAATGCCTTAGCGGTTTCGGCAATCCTCGGCGTCATCTTGCTGTCTTTAACAGGCCCTGGCATTTCTGCGCGGTAAAGCTGCATGCCTCCGACACCCAGTACGGGCAAAATGGCGACAGCTAATACAATAATTCCCATACCGCCCAGCCATTGCAGCAGGTGGCGATAGAATAAAATCGCCTTGGGCAAACTATCTAAACCAACAATGACCGTAGCACCTGTAGTGGTGAGTGCGGAGAAGGATTCGAAGAAGCTATCGGTTAAACTAAGAGAGGGCTGGCCAGAGAAAATAAAAGGCACGGCACCAATCGATCCAAGCACCACCCAGAATAGCACCACTAACAAAAAGCCTTCTCGGGTACGCAAGTCTTTACGATGAGCGCGGTTAGGATACCAAAGTGAGAACCCCAAAATCAGACAGAGTACGAAAGCCTGAATAAATGCCATACCGCCGCCATCTTTATAGATAACAGCGACTAAGGCTGGAGGTAGTAAAGATAAAGAAAACAGCCCCATTAACAAGCCAGTAATTCTTATAATTGTTCGATATTGCATTGGTATCCATCGCTAGCGCTTTACTCAAGCGCATTTTCGCATACTTATTAAAAAATGTTCACAACCGATTAGCAAGCTTGAATATTCTTACTACTCGATAATAAAAAATGATTTTATTGCTGGCTCATATAAAGTGGCACGATCCGCTCAGTTCTTGCATCTGCCTTTAAATTAGTCGTCAAATACCGCTTTTAACTGTCCCTTACTCATGGTCGCTAAATCAAGATTCAATGGATCCTTAAAACGCTTAGGAATAGCAAATTGAATCTCAATCTTGTCGCTAAACTGCTTATCTTCAACCAACACATCAAACTGCGCTAAAAGATGCTCAACATCCTTAAGCTGGTGATATTCGCATACCATCTTGCCTGGATAACGGATCTGCTTAATCTGGGTCTCAAGCTGAACAATAGCGTGTGTGATACCAGAACTATAGGCTCTCACCAAACCGCCAACGCCCAGTTTAGTTCCACCAAAGTAGCGAATAACAATCGCACCCAGTTCGCCTATGTTAGACCCCTGCAAAGCAGCCAACATAGGCCGACCAGCACTACCTGAAGGTTCACCATCATCACTTGAGCCAATATTGATACTGTCATTTGGGGCGCCGCCGACAAACGCGTAACAATAATGGTTAGCACCTGGGTATTCAACCTTTAAGTTAGTAAGTACACACTTAAGCTCTTTGACAGACTGGCAGTGAAACAGAAAAGAGATAAAGCGACTATGCTTTATCTCTTCTTCAATCAATAACTCTGCAGCAGGGATGAGATAACTTTCACTCAAAATATTTCTCTCAACTGATTACCCTAGGTCTTTTATCAGCAACTATCGCCCGTAATATGACGTAATGCTAACGGTTAAGGCCTAAGTTGCGCGTCATATTCTCGATACGGTCGCTATGAACAATCACGTTATCTTCAATACGAATACCGCCAAATGGGCGTAATGTATCCACTGTATTCCAGTTTATTTGTGATTGGCGCTTATCTTGTTTCAGTTCGCTCAATAGCGAATCGATAATATAAACACCAGGCTCAATAGTCAGCACCTGATTAACATCTAACTCTCGGGTACAGCGCAAGAATGGATGCGCATCTGGTGCCGCAACATGGGTTCCTCTATCATCACCGAGAAAGCCGCCCATATCATGAACCTGTACACCCAACATATGGCCTAATCCATGGGGGAAAAACACACTTGTGATCCCCTGTTCGACTAACCCATGAACATCGCCGCTGACAATATCAAAATCCAACAAGATCTGCGCTAACTTATAATGAGTTTCAACGTGCAATTGCGCATAGCTCACACCTGGCTTCATCAGATCAATGATCTGTAACTGCATATTGTCGATTGCGCTAATCAAATCATCGAAAATATTCTTCTCAAAGGCGTAGCTGCGAGTAATATCTGAAGCGTAACCATTGAAGTTAGCACCGGCGTCAATTAAAAATGAACGACGCTGTGCAGGTGCTGTATGTTCAAGAGCGGTGTAATGCAAAATAGCGGAGTTTTGGTTAAGTGCGACTATGCTGCTATAAGGCACTTGATTTTCACCTTGTGAAATTGCCGACAGATAAACCTGCAAGATCTCAAATTCACTAGCACCATTATAAAAAGCCGTTTTTGCCGCCTGATGCCCAGTCACCGCTATTTCGTTGGATTTACGCATACAAGCCAACTCATAATCCGTTTTGGTTGCCCGGTGATAATTAAGGTAGCTTAATACCGAGTCAGGATTACGTCGATTAAAGCCCAGTACATCAGCAACATCTAAATGTTCACCAATATAAGCCCATTCATCGATATCTGCGGGAAGGTATTCTGCAACTTTGTCCGCCTTAGTCAAAAACTTAATATCGACATGATCCGCCCAAAATTCAGTCGGTTCTTCAGCCACTTTGTGCCAAAAGTCGACCGGGCGATAAAAAATTAACAGTGGCTTGTCTGTGCCATTCACCACTAACCAGGAATTAGGGTTATCGGTTACTGGCAACCACGCCTTAAAGTGTGGGTTCACTTTAAATGGATAATCCATATCATCTAAAAATTGCCTATGAGGCTGACCTGAGTGGATGATTAAGCCCGATAAGTTTTCGCGAGAAATGATTTCACTAACACGACGATTTAGTTGTTGAATATGGTCGTGATAGAGATGCGCTAACTGTTCCATAAGGGTTACCCTATTGTTATTATTTTGCCAATTTTTCGACGTCGGCTCAGTCTAACACATAGCCAATTAAATTTTTTCGTCAAACACATGATTCGCTTTTAAGGCTAAACTTTAGCAGGGAAACCTGTATTGAAAAGCTAAACACCAAGCGAGTAAACTCATGATTTTTAAAAGTTATTCATTTTGGGCAACAAAAAACCAAACGACCGTTTAAATTGGGTGTTGTAATTTTTTGTGATTAGTCGCACACTGAGCAACAACTGGTCAAATGATGGCCTAGGCTGCTGTGACAAAGAAAGTCGCATTCAGATAATAAAATCATCAATGATCTGAATAGTGAACTTAAGCTATAAGGAAGCAAGCAATGATCTACCAAAGCCCTACAATTGAGGTTGAGTTACTCGAAGACAATATCGCGCACTTGTGCTTTAAAGCACAAGGGTCGGTTAACAAGCTAGACAGAGAAACCATCGATTCGTTAAATGCTGCACTCGACAGCATCAAACAAGATACGAGTATCCAAGCATTAATGCTAAGTTCAGCCAAAGATGCCTTTATCGTTGGCGCGGATATCACTGAGTTCTTAGGACTTTTCACTGAAGAAGATGCGGTTTTACATTCTTGGCTTGAGCAAGCTAACGATGTTTTCAACAAGCTAGAAGACCTGCCTTTCCCAACTATTTCAGCGATTAATGGTTTTGCACTAGGTGGCGGTTGCGAGACCGTTTTAGCAACAGACTTCCGTATAGCAGATACCACAGCACGTATTGGCCTACCTGAAACTAAACTAGGTATTATCCCTGGTTTTGGTGGCACGGTTCGCTTACCTCGCGTCATTGGGGCTGACAACGCACTTGAGTGGATCACTTCGGGCAAAGATCAACGCCCTGATGCCGCACTAAAAGTCGGTGCTATTGATGCAGTTGTTGCACCAGAGCAACTTAAATCTGCGGCAGTAAAAATGCTCAAAGATGCCCTAGCAGAGAAGCTAGATTGGCAGACTCGCCGCGCAAAAAAACAAGCGCCACTAACGCTACCAAAACTTGAAGCCATGATGTCTTTCGCAACGGCTAAAGGCATGGTCTTCAAAATTGCAGGCAAGCATTACCCAGCGCCAATGGCTGTTATTAGCGTTGTAGAGCAAGCAGCAAAGTGCGGCCGCGCAGAAGCATTGCAAATTGAACATCAAGCATTTGTAAAACTAGCCAAAACAGAAGTTGCACAAGCGCTCATTGGTATCTTCCTTAACGACCAGCTCGTAAAAGGTAAAGCCAAGAAAGCAGGCAAACTCGCCAAGAAGGTTAACTCGGCTGCGGTATTAGGCGCAGGCATCATGGGCGGCGGTATCGCATATCAAAGTGCTAGTAAAGGCACGCCAATTGTGATGAAAGACATTGCCCAACCGGCACTCGATTTAGGTTTAGGCGAAGCCGCTAAGCTACTTACCGCTCAAGTTAAGCGCGGGCGTTCAACGCCAGCCAAAATGGCTGCGGTATTGAACAATATCACTCCGGCACTCGACTACGCACCAGTAAAAGATGCAGATGTTATCGTAGAGGCCGTGGTTGAGCATCCAAAAGTTAAAGCTATGGTACTCGCTGAAGTTGAACAGCATGTCAGTGACGATGCCATTATCACCTCAAACACCTCGACTATCTCAATCAACCTCCTAGCGAAGAGCCTTAAAAAGCCTGAACGCTTCTGTGGTATGCACTTCTTTAATCCAGTGCACAAGATGCCGCTAGTTGAGGTCATTCGTGGCGAGAACAGCTCTGAAGAAACGGTTGCTTCAGTTGTGGCTTATGCTAGCAAGATGGGTAAAACACCCATCGTAGTTAATGACTGCCCTGGCTTCTTTGTAAACCGCGTACTGTTCCCTTACTTTGCTGGCTTTAGTGGTCTACTCGCTGATGGCGCTGATTTTGCGGCTATCGACAAGGTGATGGAAAAGCAGTTTGGTTGGCCAATGGGCCCGGCATACTTGCTTGACGTAGTCGGCCTAGATACCGGCCATCATGCACAAGCGGTTATGGCCGAAGGTTTCCCTGACCGCATGGGTAAGTCGGGTAAAGATGCTATTGATGTCATGTTCGAGGCAGAGCGTTTTGGCCAGAAGAACAACAAGGGCTTCTACCAGTACTCAGTAGATCGTCGCGGTAAGCCAAAGAAAGATTTAGACCCAACCAGCTATGAATTACTACAAGCTGAGTTTGGTGAGCAAAAAGCATTTGAGTCAGATGAGATCATCGCTCGTACTATGATCCCAATGATTATTGAGACAGTTCGCTGTCTTGAAGAAGGAATTATCGCTTCGCCTGCTGAAGCGGATATGGGCCTAGTCTATGGCCTTGGTTTCCCACCATTTAGAGGCGGTGTATTCCGTTACCTAGATACGATGGGTGTGGCTAACTTTGTGGCGCTAGCTGACAAATATGCACACTTAGGGGGTCTATACCAAGTAACCGACACTATGCGCGAACTAGCCGCCAATAATGGCAGCTACTACCAGCAGGCTTAAGCAGGAAGGATTAGAACAATGAAAAACGCCGTTATCGTAGATTGTATTCGTACTCCAATGGGCCGTTCAAAGGCGGGAGTATTTAGAAATGTACGCGCAGAAACCCTATCTGCAGAATTAATGAAGTCGCTGCTTGAGCGCAACCCAAAGCTTGACCCAAATACTATTGAAGATGTTATCTGGGGTTGTGTGCAGCAAACCTTAGAGCAAGGCTTTAATATCGCTCGTAATGCCGCCCTATTAGCTGGCATTCCAAAGCAAGTTGGCGCGGTTACCGTAAACCGTTTATGTGGCTCATCAATGGATGCATTGCACCAAGCCGCACGCGCGATTATGACAGGACAAGGCGATACCTTTATCGTTGGTGGTGTTGAGCATATGGGTCATGTACCAATGAACCATGGCGTCGACTTCCACCCAGGTCTGGCGAACAACGTAGCTAAAGCATCAGGTATGATGGGCCTTACTGCAGAAATGCTCGGTAAAATGCACGGTATTACTCGTGAGCAACAAGATGCCTTTGCAGTACGTTCACATCAACGTGCTCACGCAGCAACTGTTGAAGGCCGTTTCGCTAACGAGATTGTGGCGATTGAAGGTCATGACGCAGATGGCGCTTTGATTAAAGTTGAGCACGATGAAGTGATCCGTCCAGAAACGTCTATGGAATCACTATCGGGTTTACGCCCAGCTTTTGACCCTGTAAACGGTACGGTTACCGCAGGCACCTCTTCAGCACTCTCTGATGGTGCGTCGGCCATGCTAGTGATGGAAGAAGAGAAAGCCAAAGAATTAGGTCTACCTATTCGTGCACGCATTCGCTCAATGGCAATTGCGGGTTGTGACGCAGCAATCATGGGTTACGGCCCTGTTCCTGCCACGCAAAAAGCACTTAAACGTGCAGGTCTCACCGTTGATGACTTAGACGTTATCGAGCTTAACGAAGCCTTTGCAGCACAGTCTCTACCGTGCGTAAAAGACTTAGGCTTGATGGATGTGGTTGATGAAAAGATTAACCTTAACGGTGGCGCGATTGCACTCGGTCATCCGCTAGGCTGTTCAGGTACCCGCATATCAACAACGCTGATCAACCTGATGGAAGCTAAAGATGCTAAATATGGCCTTGCGACCATGTGTATTGGTTTAGGCCAAGGTATTGCTACTATCTTCGAGCGCCCATAAGGCATTCATCTGCGGATAGATAAAAGCCAGCTTACGCTGGCTTTTTTGTTGCTCCATTATAGCTCCAGTCTTCACTGATAAACGAAACATGCCACATCGCTTAGTTTCTTATACTGATTGCAATAATCAAATCACCTAGCCAACGTCCGGTCACTACCGTAATCTAAGGTTAGATTAAATACCCTGATACATAACTTAAGACATGACATGACATAACGCACCACCAAGGGCAGACATAGGACACGCGATGAAATTTATATTACTTGCTGACAATCCATCAGCCCTGCCACTTATAGCAAAGTGGTATAGCGATGAATGGGGACATATAGGAGAAGGCCGAACCACTAAAGAGATAGAGCTAAAACTCGGAAACTATCTGAACCGTGACAAACTGCCTTTGATCATCTTGGCGCAAGAGGGTGAACAGGTTATTGCTGCTGCACAGCTTCGCTACCATGAGATGGATATCTACCCGGAACGAGAGCACTGGCTCGGTGGTGTATATGTAGACCCTAACTATAGAAATAAACAAGTGGCTAAGTCTCTAGTAGAAGCTGTTATCGCCAAAGCTAACCAATTAGCTATCAAGAGTATAAACCTACAAACAGAGAACCAGTCTGGAGGCTTGTACCTAAAGCTCGGGTGGCAACCAGTAGAACAAGTGATTTATCACGGTATTAAGGTGCTGGTTATGGAAAAATTACTATAATTTAAAAAAGCGCAATCGCACGCCAATTAGGTAAACAAATGACCCCCGCTATCGACTTATTGGTAAAACACAAAATAGCCCATCAAGTTCACGAGTATCAACACGATCCAGCTTGCCACGCTTATGGCTTAGAAGCCGCCGAAAAAATTGGAGTGTCTCCCGAATTAGTATTTAAAACCTTGGTCGTTAAGCTAGATGCAAAGCAGCTGGCTGTGGCGATAATTCCTGTTGCGGAAAAGCTCAGCATGAAGGCTATAGCTAAAGCCACAAAAGCTAAGAAGGCTGTAATGGCTGAAGGCGTGGAAGTGCAGCGCAGTTCTGGCTATGTACTTGGTGGTGTCAGTCCTCTTGGGCAGAAAAGACAGCTGATAACCGTAATCGATGAGTCTGCAGCTTCGCTCGATAAGATGTTTGTTAGCGGTGGTCGTCGAGGGCTAGATATCGAATTAGCACCTGAAGATATCAAGCAGCTGCTAAAAGCGCAGTTTGCCCCTATCACTGCCTAAATGGCTCGTTTTAATTTGCAATGTTCCACGTGGAACATTGCAACCAATGAATAGCCCTGAGCTCACAAATTAACGCTAGACGCTTGGATAAACCAAGACGCTGGAGTAATATTAGCCACTTCTGTTTAATCGTTCAGCCGAGGAAATATGAACGAACTATTTAATGCCGCACAACATCAACTCGATGCTTTAGGCCTAAGATGCCCTGAACCGGTAATGATGGTGCGTAAATCAGTAAGACGCATGAATGAGGGCGAGACTTTACTTATTATTGCAGATGATCCTGCAACGACCCGTGATATCCCAAGTTTTTGCGAGTTTATGGATCACACATTAATCGCTAGCCAAACAGAAGCGACACCTTATCAATATCTGATAAAGAAAGGTCTTTAGCCATTAACTTACAAAGTAGATAAAAGGAATTATCATGGCATCATTAATTGGTATTGCATTTAAAACTGAAAAGCGTGGACCTATGATCACGGTCGAACAAGCCGAGGTCACCCAAGCCAAAGGTGTTGAAAACGACATCTTTGGTCGCCCAGGTAATCGCCAAGTTACAGTGATGTCTATTCAGCAATGGCAGCTCGCTTGCAATGAAATTGACAAACAACTTCCCTGGTTTACCCGCCGTGCAAATTTACTCATCAATGACATAAGTTTCTCTGCACAAGATGTCGGTAAGCAACTTGTCATTGGCAAACTTGTTTTGGAGATCACCGGCGAAACGGATCCCTGTAAGAAGATGGAACAAGCCTACCCTGGACTCGAAAAAGCGTTATTGCCAGATTGGCGTGGTGGCGTTACTTGCAGAGTTATCATCGGTTCTAATATCAAAATAGCTGACAACGTTGCATTGATATAGCCATGATTATAGCCGCCTATCTAAGCTATAACTGAGCAATACCCAGCTGCTCATAACAGCTATTGCCAAGCACCTATCCACCAATCTAAATCTATTAACTTACAATACTCACCTTATTCAATTGCACACTTAACCAATCAAACACCCCGCACACTCGACCGCTTCTTCCTTGTATTAACTTAACTAATTGAAACAGATTTTTTGTTTTACTGTTAAGCAAATTGTGCGATAACTGTTGCACGATTTAACGTCCAGTTAAGCACTATCACCAACAATTAAGAAGAGACACCTGAAGTCACACCTTTATAACGATAACAAGAATCATAGGATTAGCATGTTAAACAATAAGCTTACCCCCCTATATGCAGCTATTGCCCTTAGCTTCAGTACTCCAACAATTGCCGAAGAAGAGAAACAAGCCTGGCAAGTTAATGCACCAGCGAATGCCCCCTTAGAACAGGTAAAGATTGAAGTAAATGAAGGAACCTGGATGAACGTTAGTGTTAGCCCTGACGGTAAACATGTGGTGTTTGATCTGTTAGGTGATATTTATCAAATGCCTATTGCAGGTGGTGAAGCAACACCACTAGCTGAAGGTATCGCTTGGCAGATGCAGCCAGTTTACAGCCCTGACGGTAAATACATTGCCTTCACCTCTGATGAAGATGGTGGCGACAATATCTGGATCATGGAAGCTGATGGTAGCAACCCTCGCCCAGTAACCAAAGAAACCTTCCGTTTATTAAACAGTCCTGCCTGGAGCCCTGATGGGCAATATCTCGTCGCGCGTAAGCACTTTACTGGAAGTCGAAGCTTGGGTGCAGGTGAAGTATGGATGTATCACGTAGCAGGTGGTGATGGCGTCAAACTAACAGAACGTCCTAACGAACAGAAAGACTTAGGTGAACCCGCTTACTCTCCAGATGGTCGCTACATCTACTTCAGCCAAGATGCGACACCAGGTAAGACATTCCACTATTCAAAAGACTCAGTAAAAGGCATCTATAAGATAAAGCGTTACGATACTCAAACAGGTGATATCGAAGTGCTTATCCAGGGCACTGGCGGTGCCATTAGGCCTACACCTAGTCCAGATGGTAAAAAGCTTGCTTACATCAAGCGTGACGGTTTTCAGTCTTCACTATATCTACTCGACCTTAAGTCCGGTGAAACAGAAAAGCTATATGGCGACTTAGACCGTGACATGCAAGAAACCTGGGCTATTCATGGGGTATATCCAACCATGAGTTGGACTGCCGATAACGAAGAGATTGTGTTTTGGGCCAAGGGTAAAATCAACAAGCTTAAGGTTGAGTCTAAGTCGGTAGCGCAAATTCCATTTACGGTAAAAACTGAGCGCGCAGTTCAACCAGCGGTACGTTTCCAACAGGATCTCGATAAAGATGTGTTCGATGTGAAGATGCTGCGCATGGTTCAAGTATCACCAGATGGAAGCAAGGTGGCATTTGAAGCACTAGGTAAGATTTGGGTTAAGAGTTTACCCGATGGCAAAATGTCACGACTCACTAAGCTCGATAGTGAACTGCGAGAACTATTTCCACAATGGTCTCGTGATGGCAAGAGTGTTGTTTTCACCACTTGGGATGACCAAGAGCAAGGTACAGTGAGCCTAGCAAGCGTACGTAATAAGCGCGTAAAGGTACTCACCGAAGAGCCGGGGAAATATGTCGAACCCACCTTCTCTCCTGATGGTGAGACCGTGGTTTACCGTAAAGCCAAAGGCGGTTACATCACCCCGCGCACCTGGTCTCAAGAAACGGGCCTTTACCAAGTCGATATTGATGGTGATAACAATACTAAGATTACAGCCGAAGGATACCAACCACAGTTTGGTGCCGATAACGACCGCGTCTATTTTATGGAAAGCGGTGAAACACCACAGCTAGCTTCAATTGGCTTAAACGGTTTCGAGAAACGCGTGCATTACACCAGTAAGCATGCAACTGAGTTTAGAGTATCACCTGATGGTAAACAGTTAGCTTTTGCCGAACGCTTTAAAGTGTTCGTTACCCCCTTTGCCAAACACGGCGAAACAGTTCAGATTGGTCCCAAGGCGAGCAACCTTCCTGTTGAGCAGTTAAGTGTTCGTGCGGGTGAAAGTATTAGTTGGAACAACGACAGCGATCAACTGTATTGGACCCTTGGTCCTGAGTTGTATCAGGTGAATGTAGATACTCAATATAATGAACAGGCTGAAGATAACAAAGTTAAGCCAACGATTACCGATCTTGGTTTCACTCAAAAGGCCGATGTTCCACGTGGAACAATCGCCTTCGTTGGCGGCAACATCATCACCATGGAAAACGATCAAGTCATCGAAAATGGTACGGTTATCGTCAAAGATAACCATATTGTTAGCGTTGGCCCTGCCTCTGTAATTGATATTCCAGACGGTGCTAAAGTTATCGATATTAAAGGCAAAACTCTGATGCCTGGTTTATTCGATGCTCACGCTCACGGTGCTCAAGGGGAAAATGAAATCATCCCTCAACAAAACTGGGAGTTGTATTCAAACCTATCATTAGGTGTGACGGCGATTCATGATCCATCAAATGATACTACCGAAATCTTTGCCGCTTCAGAGCAACAGAAAGCCGGTAATATTGCAGGTCCGCGTATATTCTCAACCGGTACCATTTTATATGGTGCTAATGCGCCCGGTTACACTTCGCACATCGACTCGCTAGATGATGCAAAATTCCACCTAGAGCGCCTCAAGAAAGTCGGGGCTTTCAGTGTAAAGAGTTATAACCAGCCTCGTCGTAATCAACGCCAACAAGTTATTGCTGCAGCACGCGAGCTAGAGATGATGGTTGTACCTGAAGGCGGAAGCTTGCTGCAACACAACCTCACCATGATCGCCGATGGTCATACAGGTATTGAACACTCGCTACCAGCAGCCAATGTTTATAGCGATATAAAACAATTCTGGGGACAAACCGATGTGGGCTATACGCCAACACTCGTTGTCGCTTATGGCGGAATTTCAGGTGAGAACTATTGGTACGATAAGACAGATGTTTGGGCTCACCCACGTCTTTCTATGTATGTACCGTCGGATATTTTAGACGCCCGCTCCATGCGTCGCCCTACTGCACCCGATGAGCATTACAACCACTTCAATGTGGCTCGCGTTGCTAACGAGTTAAATGAAGTCGGCATCAAAGCGAATATCGGTGCCCATGGTCAACGTGAAGGTTTGGCCGCTCATTGGGAGATGTGGATGTTTGCTCAAGGCGGGATGAGTAATCTTGAGGTTCTAAAAACGGCCACCATCAACCCAGCGAAACACTTTGCAATGGATCACCAAATTGGTTCAATCAAGCAAGGTAAGCTAGCCGACTTAATCGTTATCGATGGTAATCCGCTAGAAGATATTCGCGTAACCGATCGAGTAACTTACACCATGGTTAACGGTAAACTGTTTAATGCAGAAACAATGGACCAATTAAATGGTGGTTCGAAAAATAGAGGTAAGCAGAGAGAAGCGTTCTTTTTTGAAGAATAAATTTCAATTTTTAATTTAAAATCTGAGTAACTTAGCTGTGGTTTTTTAAATTTGAGGGAAATTATTTTTTGATTCAAAAATTGCATTATTAGCCCAAAAGCTAACAATAAAAAAGGATGTTCCACGTGGAACATCCTTTATTCAAATGCCTTCATTAACTTTAGCTAATACATTATATTAAAACTTAGGGAATGGAACTCTTTACACATTAGGGAATAAAAACATGAGTACATATAGAGTAATTGCTTTAGCTATAGTTAGCGCTGCACTATCTATCATTGTCACAATACAGTTTATAAACTCAGCAGATACAACAACTCAAACCCCACAATTTACGACTGAAAAGACATTAACTCTAGAGAGCCAAAAAGAACCGGAAACAAATGCCGATAGCAACCGATTGAAACAAGAGGCAATCACGCAAAAACAACAACTTTCTACACAGCAGCCTGATAGCCTCAACAATCAATACACCAAACTCGTCGATGAGGCTTCGATAAATGCATTCTTTGTAAATGAACAAGGTACTCTTGATGGCGCGGCCTTGACCCATGTATTAACAGTCGGTATGGCAGATTTTATCGAGCAAACTTCTAGCGCAAACACAAATAGTGAGCTTGCGATTAATCGACAAGAAAAACTCAATCAGCAATTAATCGCCCTAAAAGACTTAGCTATCTATGAACAGCATACTGTCTGTTCTGGACGAATCTGCGCCCTGTCTCTTATCACTAACGAATTGACTGCAAAAAACAAAAAATTGATACAGGAGTTTGATAGCAATATTAGCTTTGTAAATACCTCTGAAAGTACAACGGGTGAAGTCGAGTTTAAAGCTATCTATTTGCACTCAGAAGACCCATCACAACTTCTGATGACACAGCCTTAAACGTTTAAGATATGAGTGTTATTTTTTATAACAAAAACAGTCCGTAGTGTGGTCATTGACCATGCCCACAGCCTGCATAAAGGCGTAGCAAATTGTCGGGCCGACAAAGTTGAACCCCATCTTTTTTAATGCCTTAGACAGGGCTTCAGATGCTGGAGTTTGTGCCGGCAATTCACTCATAGATGTAAAGTGGTTGACCTTGGGTGAACCATCAACAAAACCCCACAAAAATGCTGAGAAATCATTACCCTGTTCAACAAATTCAAGGTAGGCTTTTGCGTTTCTGATGATCGAGTTTACCTTTAAACGATTGCGTACAATTCCAGGATTAAGCAATAACTCTTCGACTTTTTTGGCATCGAATGTTGCGATTATTTTAGGGTCGAAATTGGCAAATGCCGCCTCATAATTTTGCTGTTTCTTGAGAATAGTAATCCAAGATAAACCCGCTTGCTGACCATCTAAACACAGCTTTTCAAACAGCTCTCTACTATCAAAAACCGGCCTTCCCCATACCTTGTCGTGGTATTCTTGATAGATGGGTTCAGCGCTAACCCAACCGCAACGCGTTACTTCCATAACCTTAATCCTAAATTTATCGTCAGTAAGATAAAAAATAACCTACATAAGCGTTATTCTACAAGGTATAATCGAAACCATTTTCTATTAAAGCTTCCAGGCAGTAGACAAGCGGATATGACGACGAAACACGACGTAAAAACATTCCAGGGCTTCATTATGACCCTGCAGGAATACTGGGCGCAGCAAGGTTGCGCAATCGTTCAACCATTAGATATGGAAGTCGGTGCCGGTACATTCCACCCGATGACATTCTTACGTTCATTAGGCCCAGAGCCAATGAGCAGTGCCTATGTTCAGCCATGTCGTCGCCCGACTGATGGCCGTTACGGTGAAAACCCTAACCGTCTTCAGCACTACTACCAATTCCAAGTAGTACTAAAGCCATCGCCAAGTAACATTCAAGAACTATACCTAGGCTCATTAGAAGCCCTTGGTGTTGATATGAATGTGCATGACGTGCGCTTCGTAGAAGATAACTGGGAATCTCCGACTCTTGGTGCTTGGGGTCTAGGTTGGGAAGTTTGGCTGAACGGCATGGAAGTGTCTCAATTTACTTACTTCCAGCAAGTGGGTGGTCTAGAGTGTAAGCCCGTAACAGGTGAAATTACTTACGGTCTTGAGCGCCTTGCTATGTACATTCAAGAAGTAGACAGCGTCTACGACCTTGTATGGACCGATGGCCCGATGGGCAAGATCATGTACGGCGATATTTTCCATCAGAACGAGGTTGAGCAATCAACTTATAACTTCGAACATGCCAATGTTGAAGTACTGTTCAAGATGTTCGACGACTGTGAGCAAGCTTGTGAGCGTTTATTGACACTAGAAAAGCCACTTCCACTACCTGCTTATGAGCAAGTAATGAAAGCCTCTCATGCATTTAACTTGCTAGATGCTCGCCACGCTATCTCTGTTACTGAGCGCCAGCGTTATATCTTACGCGTTCGTACCATGGCTAAAGGCGTAGCTGAGTCTTACTATCAGGCCCGTGAAGCGCTTGGCTTCCCAATGTGTAAGTAGAGGAATAACAGATGAATTTTGAAAACTTACTTATTGAAGTAGGCACAGAAGAGTTACCACCAAAGTCACTGCGTAAGCTAGCCGAATCTTTTTTAGCCAACTTTACCGAAGAGCTAGCTAAAGCAGAATTAAGCTTTGAGTCTGCGGTATGGCATGCAGCGCCGCGTCGCCTAGCTATTAGCATCAACCAACTTGCACAGGCACAAGCAGACAAAGTTGTTGAAAAGCGCGGCCCTGCTGTTGCTCAAGCTTTTGATGCTGACGGTAACCCAACAAAAGCCGCTATGGGCTGGGCTCGTGGTAACGGTATTACTGTTGAGCAAGCTGAGCGTCTTAAGACTGACAAAGGTGAATGGTTACTGCACCAAGCGCGTGTTGTTGGTGTTGAAACTAAAAGCCTGATTGCCGATATGGCGCAGCGCTCTTTAGATAAGTTACCTATTCCTAAGCCTATGCGCTGGGGTAGCAACACGACTCAATTTATCCGCCCGGTCCATACGGTGACTATGCTACTAGGTAGCGAAGTGGTTGATGGTGAATTATTAGGTATTAAATCTGATCGCGTGATTCGTGGTCACCGCTTTATGGGTGAGTCTAGCTTCGAGCTAGATCATGCTGACAACTACCTTATTGCTCTTAAAGAGAAAGGTAAAGTATTAGCGGATTATGAAGCGCGTAAAGCGATTATTAAAGCTGGTGCTGAGGCTGCTGCAGCTAAGATTGGCGGCGTAGCCGATCTTGAAGATGACTTACTAGAAGAAGTGACTTCTCTCGTAGAGTGGCCAGTTGTATTAACGGCCAGCTTCGAAGAAAAGTTCTTAGACGTACCAGCAGAAGCCTTGGTATACACCATGAAAGGCGATCAAAAATACTTCCCTGTATTTGATAATGCCGGTCAGTTGCTACCAAACTTTATCTTTGTGACTAACATTGAGTCAAAAGATCCACAGCAGATTATTTCTGGTAACGAAAAAGTGGTTCGCCCACGTCTTGCCGATGCTGAGTTCTTCTTTGAAACTGATAAGAAAGAGTCGCTTGAAGCACGCCTTGCCAGCTTAGAAACCGTTGTATTCCAAAAGCAGCTTGGCACCATTAAACAGCGTGTTGAACGTATATCTGCTTTAGCGGGTTATATTGCTAGCAGCATTAATGCTAACAGCGAAGAAGCTGCGCGTGCGGGTCTACTGTCTAAGTCAGACTTAATGACTAACATGGTGATGGAGTTTACCGATCTTCAAGGCACCATGGGTATGCATTACGCACGCCTTAACGGTGAAACTGAAGCCGTTGCGGTTGCTCTATCTGAGCAATATAAGCCGAAATTCTCTGGCGATACCGTACCGACAGCACCTATCTCTATTTGTGTTGCACTGGCAGAAAAGCTCGACACGCTAGTGGGTATTTTTGGTATTGGCCAAGCGCCTAAAGGCGCTGCAGATCCATTTGCACTGCGCCGCGCAGCAATTGGTGTGCTACGTATCTGTTTAGAGAACAACTTGCCACTAGATCTTGTTGATTTAATTGCTAAAGCACAAGAACTACACGGCGAGAACCTCACTAACGAAAACGTTGCAGAGCAAGTACTTGAGTTCTTCATGGGGCGTTTCCGTGCTTGGTATCAAGATCAAGGTGTGAGTGTCGACGTTATTCTAGCGGTACTCGCTCGCCGCCCTACTGCACCAGCTGATTTTGAAAGCCGCATTAAAGCCGTTGCTCACTTTAGAACACTAGAGCAAGCATCAGCACTGGCAGCAGCCAACAAGCGTGTATCAAACATCTTGGCTAAAGTTGAAGGTGAACTACCAGCAGCTATCGATGACACACTACTTGTCGAAAATGCTGAAAAGGCGCTTGCAGCTAAACTTGCAGAGCTTCAGCCACAGCTAGCACCGCTTTTTGCGGCTGCTAACTATCAAGAAGCGCTAGCACTGCTTGCGAGCCTGCGTGAGAGTGTTGATACATTCTTCGAAGATGTCATGGTTATGGCTGACGACGAAGCACTTAAGAATAACCGCTTAGCGCTACTTTCTAGCCTACGTGAGCAGTTCTTACATGCCGCTGATATTTCACTCCTTCAGTAAACACTGAGTAGCTGAATAATAAAAACGCGCCCTTTGGCGCGTTTTTTATTGGGACTTTTTAGGAACAAACTTAAAACTGCACAAGTTTCAAATGCAGCTGCTCAAACGTTTCACGGTCTATGCTCGCTTCAAATAACAAGCGTGCTAATTGCTCCGGCTGTAACTTACCCGCTTCAAATAGCATAGAGCATTCACTGATAAGATTAGCGCGCCAAACCACCTCAGCAAGCCCACCAGCAGGCTTAGAATCAATGACAGCTAAACGGCTGAGCTCTGCCTCAAATAATGACGGTAACTCCCAATAGCGAGCCAGTAGCGCGCTGAGACTCAAAGACTTGGTTGTCATTACCTGCCGAAATAAACTAGAGCAAGGTTGTTCACCGGGTTCTGCTTGTTTAAATGCTTCTAATAACAGCTTAAAAATCGCAATCTTACCCACGTCATGCAATAAGCCTAATAAAAATGCACTATCAGCTTCCTCTTGAGCAAGCTCACTCGACAAGTAAGCCACTTGCATAGAGTGGCGCCATACTTGACTGCCGAAACGACGAAAATAAATAGGTTTAATATCAATAACTTTACGCATCATCGCAGTAGTAACAAAACGTCGCATCTGCTCACGTCCAAGCTGCACTAAAGCCAGCTGTAAGCTAGTGATCTCTTTATCGCTGCGTCTAAACAGTGGCGAGTTACATAGCTTTAATACCTCAACACTCAAGACAGGATCTCGCTCGATTAGGGCTAACAGTGCTTTAGTATCGCTATTCTCATCGGCGAGCTGCTGGTCTAATGCCGCTATTTGCGTCGGCAATTTTAATACCCGATCAGCAATTGCCTTGGGTGATGTGAGAGCGGCTTCAACACGTCTAAATACACTTTTTTCAAGCTCGTTTGCTGTGCCATTTAGCTGGGTGCTTGGGAATAACAGGCTATAGAACAATGCAGAAAGGTCTATCGTCACATCAGCAACATCTGTTGCTGCCTGCGCTTTTATTGGCTTAGGCTCACTGAGTGTGGATTGAAAGTGTTCCATGGAGCCACTAAAGCTCTTTGGTTGCTCAATAACAACCTGCTCTCTGATATTAAACAGTTTTTTTAGCGCTTTACTAAACAATTTTTTATGACCAGTACGGGGTTTTTAACAAAAAAAATCGGTGCATATAGCACCGACTTTACTCAATATTTAAGTTTACCGATAAAACTAAACTTAAACGTCGAGGTTTGCCACATTAAGCGCGTTTGCTTCAATAAACTCACGACGAGGCTCAACTTGATCACCCATCAAACAAGTAAATAGTTGATCAGCACCAATCGCATCCTCAATGGTTACTTGCAACATACGACGTGACTCAGGATCCATTGTAGTTTCCCACAACTGCTCAGGGTTCATTTCACCCAATCCCTTATAACGCTGAATGTATAAGCCACGCTTCGATTCGCTCATCAACCACTCTAGCGCTTCAACAAAGCTGACAACATCTTTAGTACGCTCGCCACGTTGTACATAACCGCCGTCTTCAACTAGGCCGTTGATTTCACTACCAATCTTAACGATGCGTTGGTAATCAGTAGACTGGAAGAAGTCATACGAGAACATATAGTGTGTATCGATACCGTGCTTACGGATGGTAATCTTTGGCAAATAAACCTGACGCTCAGGATCAAGTACTGGCTCAGCGCTATATAAGATACCGCCAGTTTCTTTATCAATAAGATCAGCGACAAATGCATCAGCCCAGGCTTTAACTTGTGCTTCGTCACTCAACATGTCATTAGTGATTGCTGGGTGATATAGCATTAGATCTGTGATATTAGTTGGGTAACGTTGCTCTAAACGAGCAATGATAGCTTCAACTTCACGATACTGATTAACTAAACGCTCTAGCGGTTGACCAGACATGCCTGGTGCACCTTGAGACGGATAGATATTGGCATTATCTAATGCTTGCGTTGTTAAGTATTCTGTCAATGCAGGATCATCTTTCAGATACTGCTCTTGTTTACCTTTCTTCACCTTGTACAAAGGTGGCTGCGCGATATAAACATAACCACGCTCAATCAGCTCAGGCATTTGACGGAAGAAGAAGGTCAACAGCAGTGTACGAATGTGCGAGCCGTCGACGTCAGCATCGGTCATGATAACGATGTTATGATAACGCGTTTTATCAGGGTTATATTCATCACGACCAATACCACAACCTAGTGCAGTAATCAGTGTTGCCACTTCTTGAGAAGATAACATCTTGTCAAAACGGGCTTTTTCTACGTTTAGAATCTTACCTTTAAGTGGAAGAATCGCTTGGTTCTTACGGTTACGACCCTGCTTAGCACTACCGCCCGCAGAATCACCCTCCACTATGTAAATTTCAGAAAGACCAGGATCTTTCTCTTGGCAGTCAGCAAGCTTACCTGGCAAACCACCTAAATCTAATGCGCCTTTACGACGAGTCATTTCACGAGCTTTACGCGCCGCTTCACGAGCACGTGCAGCATCGATAATCTTACCGACGATCAATTTCGCTTCGTTTGGATGCTCCATTAGGTAATCACCTAACTGCTCACCCATTGTTTGCTCAACAGCTGACTTAACTTCACTTGAAACAAGCTTGTCTTTAGTCTGTGAGCTGAACTTAGGATCGGGTACTTTAACAGAGATAACAGCAGTTAAACCTTCACGAGCATCGTCACCCGTAGCTGCAGTTTTACCTTTCTTGTTAAAACCTTCACGTTCCATGTAGTTATTTAGGTTACGTGTCAATGCACCACGGAAGCCCGCTAAGTGAGTACCACCATCGCGCTGTGGAATATTGTTAGTAAAACAGAAAATATTCTCTTGGAAGCCATCGTTCCACTGCATAGCCACTTCAACGGTAATACCGTCTTCACGCTCTTGAATAAAGTGGAATACTTCTTTATTTACTGGTGTCTTGTTAACATTCAAGTAGTCAACAAATGCACTGATACCACCTTCATACTTGAAGAATTCGTCACGGTTATCGCGCTCGTCTACAAGACGAATACCCACGCCTGAGTTCAAGAATGATAATTCACGAACACGCTTAGCTAAGATATCGAAATGGAACAGGACATCAGTGAATGTCTCTGTACTTGGCCAAAAGCGGATTTCTGTACCTGTCTTAGTCGCTTCACCGATAGGCTTAATTGGTGCATCAGGTACACCGTGAGTATAAAACTGCTCGTATACCTTGCCTTCACGACGAATGGTCATTTGCAATTTAGAAGAGAGCGCGTTTACAACAGATACACCAACACCGTGCAAACCACCCGATACTTTATAAGAGTTATCATCGAATTTACCACCAGCGTGAAGTACGGTCATAATAACTTCAGCAGCAGAGATACCTTCCTCTTCGTGGATCGATACCGGGATACCACGGCCGTCATCTCGCACTGATACCGAACCATCGGCATGAATGGTAATAATGACGTCGTTACAGTGGCCCGCTAACGCTTCATCGATAGAGTTATCGACCACTTCGAATACCATGTGATGTAGACCTGTACCATCATCGGTATCACCGATGTACATTCCTGGTCTCTTACGTACCGCATCAAGGCCTTTTAGAACCTTAATACTCGAAGAATCATAACTATTCTCTGACATATTATTCTCTCGTCGGTTATTCAATTACCGTTACACAACCGTGTTCCACATGGAACATCTTACTTGGCGGCGTGATTAACGAATCCACTATTGCTGCAGGCTCAATAGCCGTGACAAAAACTTGTGCCCCGGTATCAGCTAATTGCTGTAACAATAGTTTTCTATGCTGTGCATCCAATTCCGATGGAAGATCATCCACCAGATAAATACTTTTTTTATCTATTTGTTGTTTGAGCAACTTTCCCTGTGCAATGCGTAACGCACAGACTAACAGTTTCAACTGGCCACGAGATAAAGCGTCTTGAGCGGGTAGGGTTCCTACTCGTAATCTTAAGTCCGCTTTATGAGGCCCGCTGACGGTATAGCCTGTGGCTAAATCTCTAGGATATTGCGTCTCGAGTAGCTGTGCATACTCAGTTTTCGCATCCCATCCTCGGGTGAAAGAAACCTTAACATCTACCTGAGGTAAAAACTCTCCGATTATACCCTTAAGTAGCTCATTTAACGAGTCTACATATTGCTTTCTTATGTCGGTTACCAGTTCAGCATAACGAATAAATTCTTTATCCCAAAATTGTATCGAACTATAGGGTGAACCATCTCTGAGCAACTGATTTCGCTGTTTTAAAATTCGACGAACATTGACCCATGCAGCATAAAAACGAGGGTCAGAATGAAATGCGCCCCAATCAATGAACTGACGTCTGGATTTTGGCCCTTCGAACAGTAATGAAAAGCTCTCAGGCGTGATCACTTGGATCGGTAAGGTTTCAGCTAACGTCGATAAACGCTTTACTTTATCACCATTAATTTTAACTTCAATATCGCCACTTCTAAATCGGCGTAAACCTATCTTACTCTGCTCGTCACCGTTCTCCATATTGGCAAACAGGGTCAAAGCATCATCGTCATTCTTAATCACACGTTGTGAGAGATGACTGCGAAAAGACCGCCCCATTCCAAGGAAATAAATCGCCTCAAGAATGCTGGTTTTACCGCTACCATTCTGACCGTAAATTAAGTTAAGTCCGTCACCCGGCAGCAATTGTGCAGAGGTTATATTTCGAAAAGCTTCAATATGAAGACGGCTAAGACTCATTGATGACCTTTATAACAACGAAGGAGAGCTCTATGGCTCATTATGAAGTTAACCTGATAAAAACCCGTTAGGCCTTTATCAGGTTAGTCATTGATAGCTATAGAAGAGAGAGCTGTAGACTACAAACGCATTGGCATAACAACATACATAGAGTCTTGCTCTATATGGTTGTCGATAAGCGCACTTGAGTTGCCGTCTATCAAGGTAATACGTACATCATCAGAAGGCAGGTTATTTAAGACATCGAGTAAGTAACTGACGTTAAAGCCTATCTCTAGCGGTGTATTGTCATATTCAACATCTAAGATCTCTTCTGCCTCTTCCTGTTCAGGATTATTAGCAGTGATCTTAATTAAGTTATTTTCAAGCTGTACCCGCACACCACGGAACTTTTCATTCGACAGAATAGATGCACGCAGTAGCGCTTGTTTTAGCTGAAGACGACTAGCAATAACGATTTTGTCGCCACCCTTTGGCAGTACGCGACGATAATCAGGAAAACGTCCATCAACTAACTTACTGGTAAACGTGGCTGTTGCCGTGGTCGCTCTAATCGCATTGTCGCCAATCGCAATAGTGACATCGAGATCGTCAGCTTCAAACGAACGCATCAGCTCCAATACACCTTTACGCGGTACAATAACTTGCTTTTCAGGTAACGAGGCTTCGATCATACGATGGCTTAGCGCCAAACGATGTCCGTCTGTAGCAATAGCGCGCAGCACGTTACCTTCGGTTTCAAGTAGCAAACCGTTGAGGTAATAACGTACATCTTGGTTAGCCATAGAGAACTGCGTCGCATCAATCAGCGACTTCATTGTGCCCTGCTTCAGGGTAAACTCAATCTCAGCCTCAAAAGCATCGACATTTGGATACTCTTCAGCTGGCAAAGTAGCCAACGTAAATCGACTGCGACCCGAACGTAATAGTAAACGATTGTCTTGCTGCTCTAACTTAAGTTCTACCTGTTCAGGCAGAGACTTAACGATATCCAAAAACTTCTTTGCAGGGACGGTAGTACGACCTTCTACAACCTCACCTTCGAGCTGAACTTCACCGACTAATTCGACTTCTAAATCGGTACCAGTCAACTTAAGTGAGTGATTACTCACTTCGACTAGAAGGTTTGCCAGGATTGGCAAGTTGTGACGTCTTTCAACCGCACCACTGACTAATTGAAGCGGTTTTAACAAGGCGTCCCTATCAATTGAAAATTTCATTGATTCAATATCCCTGATATTAAGAAGATAAAGTTCTTATCAAGTTAGCATAATCTTCTTTAATGTCATGACTTTCTTCACGCAACTGGGCAATTTTACGGCATGCGTGTAAAACAGTTGTATGGTCACGACCACCAAATGCATCGCCAATTTCAGGCAAACTTTGGTTGGTTAATTCTTTTGATAACGCCATTGCCATCTGTCTTGGTCGCGCCACGCTACGTGAACGACGCTTAGATAACATGTCAGCCATCTTAATCTTGTAGTATTCCGCTACCGTCTTTTGGATATTATCGATAGTGACTAGCTTCTCTTGTAGAGCCAGCAAATCGCGCAATGCTTCACGCACAAAATCGATAGTAATCGGACGGCCGGTAAAGTTAGCGTTAGCAATAACACGGTTTAGCGCGCCTTCAAGCTCGCGTACATTTGAACGTAAACGCTTAGCAATAAAGAACGCCACTTCATCAGGTAAGTTAATGCCACTCTCTTGCGCTTTACGCATTAAGATCGCCACACGGGTTTCTAACTCTGGTGGCTCAATAGCAACCGTTAGGCCCCAACCAAAACGAGATTTAAGACGATCTTCAACACCGTCGATCTCTTTCGGGTATTTATCCGATGTAAGAATGATCTGATGATTACCTTCTAGCAATGCATTAAAGGTGTGGAAAAACTCTTCTTGAGATCGATCTTTGTTAGCAAAGAATTGAATGTCATCGATAAACAATGCATCCACGCTACGGTAGTAACGCTTAAATTCTTCAATCGCGTTATTTTGTAACGCTTTAACCATGTCTTGCACGAAACGCTCAGAATGCATGTAAACCACTTTTGCATTCGGGTTATTTTTAATTATGCCATTACCAACAGCGTGCAATAGGTGAGTCTTACCTAAACCAGTGCCACCATAAAGGAACAATGGATTATAAGCACCACCAGGATTTTCAGCCACCTGCAAAGCAGCCGCTTTACCTAATTGGTTTGATTTACCTTCTACGAAGTTATCAAACTGGTAAGTAGGATTAATATTACTGCGGTGATTAGCATTCGCCATTGGCTCTGCATGCGGAGTATTAAAAGAAGGCTTAACAACTTCTCTACTAGCAGGTCTGCTAGTTCTTATTGCTGCAGTGGCTTGAACAACTGGCTTAGCCGACGGGCGGCTACCGATATCAAAGCGCAAATTTGGCGCATCGCTACCCATTTGTTCAGTAAAAAATTGGTTGATGATATTTAGGTATTTGTCCCTAACCCAATCCAACACAAAACGATTAGGCGCATAGATGACGAGTGTGTCGCCTTCCATTTCTGCTTGTAACGGTCTTATCCACATACTGAATTGCTGAGCAGGTAGCTCATCTTGCAGCCTTGCGATACATTGTTGCCAAAGTGAAACCGCCACTGTAGTTATCCCCAAAAGATCATACAAAAGAGGCCTATTCTATAGTGAGATCACGCTGATCGCTATCCTTTAAATATATTTATCCCCAGATAGATCAACTAATCATTAAGATCACGATCTTAAAAGATCCCTTGCGATCAAAAAATATTGCTCCTGCTGCAAATCCAGCTTTATAAAGCGATCCAGATCGATCTATAATAGAAAGCTTTCGATCAGCTTTTAGATCTATGAAACCACAAGATGTAGTGGTAACTCACAGAGTTATCCACATATTCTAGTGGCTCTAAAGCTTCGGAATATATTCAGAGATGGCAATATTTAATCACTTGCACTCATTCATGGTTGACGTGCATAACTAAAGTGATTACAATTCGGCCTCTTTTTTGCCCTTAGCTCTTTTTTGGAGTTTAAGGTTTATTAACCTAACAAAGACGGATTGCCATAATGAGTAAACGTACTTTTCAACCTAGCAACCTGAAGCGCAAGCGTTCTCACGGCTTCCGCGCTCGTATGGCTACTGTAGGTGGCCGTAAGGTCATCGCACGTCGCCGTGCTAAAGGTCGCGCTCGTCTTTCTGCGTAACCGTAGAAATGCAAGTGACTAGCTATACCTTTACGCGGGAGTTACGTTTGTTAACTCCCGCGCAATTTAAATCTGTATTTACCAAACCTATCAAAGCGTCCTCCGCTGAAATAACCTTACTTGCAATTCCTAATTCTGAACAACACCCTCGTTTAGGACTAACTGTTGCCAAGCGTTATGTCAAAAAAGCAAACCAACGTAACCGTATTAAACGCATAATTAGAGATAATTTTCGTTTACACCAGCATGATCTACCCGCTGTGGATATCGTTGTGCTTGTCAGAAATGGCGTGCTTGATATGGAAAACGCAGAACTCAAAAACTTAGTAGAAAAGCTATGGCGAAAACTCTCTCGCCGTTACAATGGCTAGCAACTACGATTATTCGTGGTTACCAACTACTCATAAGCCCCATGCTGGGGCCTCGTTGTAGGTTCAATCCAACGTGTTCACATTATGCAATCGAAGCAATTCGATTGCATGGAGTAGTGAAAGGGTGTTGGTTCGCAGCGAAACGCATATTAAGATGTCACCCTTTACATCCGGGCGGAGAAGACCCCGTCCCTAACAAAAAACATAGGTGCGATAAATAGGTTATGGAATCTCAACGCAATATATTGCTGATCGGTTTGCTGTTTGTCAGCTTCCTACTGTGGCAACAGTGGCAAGCAGATAAAGCACCTCAACCGGTGGCAGCAGCTCAAACACAGTCTTCAATTCCAGCTTCTACAGTTGCTGACGCCCATAGTTCAGATGTGCCTGATGCCGATTCAGCCGTACCTGAAGCGATAACAGCATCTAAAGAACTGATCACCGTATTTACTGACCAACTAGAAATCAAAATTGATCCTATTGGTGGTGATATTGTTTACTCAGCCCTACTTGCTCATAACCTTGAGGAAAACGGCGACGAGCCATTCGTTCTTCTAGAGCAAACAAACGATATCTATTATATCGCTCAAAGTGGCCTTATTGGTCGTGACGGTATCGACAGCAGTGTAAAAGGTCGAGCTCACTTTGATAGCGCTTCACGTGAGTACAAGTTGGCTGATGGCCAAGATACTCTTAGCGTGCCACTGACTTATGTTAGTGACAAAGGCGTAACTTATACCAAATTATTTATCTTCACTCGCGGTAAGTACAACATCGCTGTTGATTACAAAATTAACAACACTTCAGATGCACAGCTTCAAGTTCAAATGTATGGACAGATTAAGCACAGCATCAAGGAGAGCGAAAGCAGCATGATGATGCCTACTTATCGTGGCGCAGCATTCTCAACTGCTGACATTCGCTATGAAAAGTACAGCTTCGACGACATGGCTGATAAAAACCTAGATGATTCTACACTAGGTGGCTGGGTTGCAATGCTGCAGCATTACTTCGTATCTGCATGGGTACCACCTGCTACTGAGAAGAATATTATCTTCTCTAGTGTACGAAATGGCCTTGCTAATATTGGTTTCCGTGGTGAGCTACATGATATCGCACCTGGCGCTGAACAAACCATTACAGCTGAGTTCTATGTTGGTCCTAAAGATCAAAAATCACTATCAGCACTTTCTCCATCACTAAACCTAGTTGTCGACTATGGCTTCCTATGGTGGTTAGCTGTACCTATCTACAAACTATTGATGTTCTTCCATTCAATCGTTGGTAACTGGGGTTTTGCTATCATCTTAATTACCCTAACAGTTCGTGGTTTGCTGTACCCGCTAACGAAAGCGCAATACACCTCTATGGCGAAAATGCGTAATCTACAGCCTAAGCTTGCTGAACTGAAAGAGCGTTTTGGTGATGACCGTCAGAAGATGGGTCAAGCTATGATGGAACTGTACAAGAAAGAGAAAGTGAACCCTATGGGTGGCTGTCTACCAATCTTGTTACAGATGCCTATCTTCATCGCACTATACTGGGTACTACTAGAAAGTGTTGAATTGCGTCACGCGCCATTCATGCTATGGATTACTGACTTGTCAGTACAAGATCCTTACTACGTGTTACCAATCCTAATGGGTATCTCGATGTTCATTATGCAGAAGATGCAGCCAATGGCACCGACTATGGACCCAATGCAAGTTAAGATGATGCAGTGGATGCCAGTAATCTTTACCGTATTCTTCCTATGGTTCCCAGCTGGTCTGGTTCTATACTGGTTGGTAGGTAACTTAGTAGCGATTACCCAGCAGAAAATTATCTATGCTGGTCTGGAGAAGAAAGGGTTAAAATAACCTTTAGCTCCGACTAACAAAAAGCGGTCTAATACTGAGTATTGACCGCTTTTTTGCTATCTATGTAGAAACAATATTTTTTAACTTCACTCTGAAAATCAGATTAGGAAACACAGTAATGACAACAGATACTATCGTGGCACAAGCGACCGCTCCAGGGCGTGGTGGCGTAGGTATTATTCGCGTATCTGGCGACTTAGCGAGTAATGTTGCTATGGCCGTTTTAGGACATATCCCTAAAACCCGTTACGCAGACTACTGTGATTTTAAAGATGATAGCGGCGAAGTTATCGACCAAGGTATTGCGCTATTCTTTAAAGGTCCAAACTCCTTTACCGGTGAAGATGTACTAGAGCTTCAAGGCCATGGCGGCCAAATCGTTCTCGATATGCTGATTAAACGAGTGATGGAAGTTGACGGGCTGCGAATTGCCAAACCCGGTGAATTCAGCGAACAAGCCTTTATGAACGACAAGCTTGACCTCACTCAAGCCGAAGCCATTGCCGACTTAATTGATGCCACTAGCGAACAAGCCGCTAAAAGCGCTCTAAACTCACTTCAGGGTGAATTCTCTACTCAGGTACATGATCTAGTAGAAAAGGTCACCAACCTACGCCTATACGTCGAGGCTGCAATTGATTTCCCCGATGAAGAGGTAGACTTCCTATCAGATGGTAAAATTGCCGCATCTTTAAATGGCATTATTGGCAAGCTTGATGGTGTTCAAGCCAGCGCAAAACAAGGCTCTATCATACGTGAAGGTATGAAAGTAGTGATAGCTGGCCGACCTAATGCAGGTAAATCAAGCCTATTGAATGCACTTGCAGGAAAAGAGTCAGCGATTGTGACCGAAATTGCTGGCACCACACGCGATGTATTACGTGAACATATCCATTTAGATGGTATGCCACTGCATATTATCGACACTGCAGGCCTACGTGATACTGTCGATACCGTTGAAAAAATTGGTATTGAACGTGCGTGGGATGAGATAAAAACAGCCGATCGCGTTTTGTTTATGGTAGATGGCACCACAACCCCCGCAGTTGACCCGCACGAAATCTGGCCAGACTTTATCGATCGCCTACCAAGTAATTTAGGCGTAACTGTTGTGCGTAACAAAGCCGATCTTACCGGCGAAGATCTTGCGGTAACTCACGAGTCAGGCCACAGCGTTTACCGGATATCAGCTAAAACAGGCCTAGGGGTTGACGATCTAAAGCAACACCTAAAATCATTGATGGGTTACCAAAGTAACCTTGAGGGTGGCTTTATCGCTCGTCGACGTCATTTAGAAGCACTCGACTTGGCAAGTAGCCATCTACTACTGGGTAAAGAGCAATTAGAGGTCTATCAAGCAGGTGAGCTACTCGCCGAAGAGCTACGCATGTGTCAAATGGCACTATCTGAGATAACGGGTAAATTTACCTCAGATGATCTGCTCGGCAAAATCTTTAGTTCATTCTGTATCGGTAAGTAAAACAGTTCGAATTAAGAATAATTCCACAAAATATAAAGCCACAGTAGCCTTAACTACTGTGGCTTTTTGTTTATCTAAATAGCGATCATGTTGCAGATAAGATCCATTATGATCAAAAGCAGAAAAACAATGATCGAGATCATCAAAGCTGAGATAAGTATCAACAGAGATATCAACAAGCTGTATTGATCTGTGGATAGATCTAAATCAACAGTTAGGCATCTTTTTAAGTTAATGATTTAGATGGGTTTTATATAATTAAACCTAAGATCATAATATATTGATTTTTGGAATTATTTGATCTTCTTAGATAAGTTATACTCAGAAAAAGCAGCCTATGATCGCGCTAGGAATTGCACTCAATTTAAAAGTTATCACAGACAAAAATCAGCAAGTATGGCCGATTGATAAGATAGCTGATCTAAACTCCTATTTTGACACTCCGCCAATTTTAAAATGCGCAAAATCCCCTCTATAAAGCTAGGCTCAACTATACGCTTAACTTGTTGAGATCAGCATTGTCTTGTATTTACCTGACATACGTAAAATATGTCCTCCACAGGGATATATGGGAAATGTCTTTAAGGCGTATGGAATAGGAATACTTAAGACCATGGAGGTCGAATGTCATGAATACACGACTATAATGAGGTATGAGGTAGAACAGAGGAACAATTAATGACCTTGCCTCAGAAGCGATACACTACCGCAGAGCGGTCTCATCTTTTACTATTTGCGAATAGTTCCACGTGAAACCTTATGCAGCTTAAGTCTTTACTTATTTAAAGTAATATTAAAATCCAGATTCAAACCAAATGATTTTACTAACTAATTGATTAGCAACCAGAATCAACGATTTCAAAAACAGGCGGGGTAGTGGGACTTGTGGCCTCTGTATATTTTAGGTAGCAACTATCACCACTATACTTTTTTGATTGGGTCATAAAGCGAATGGAATTATCGCCGCCGTTATTATGAAAATACCAATCCCCGTACTCATCAGCATTGAAAACAGAATCAGTAAAAGTCGCCATAATTAATATACTCCAGGCTTTCTTGGAGTCAGCAGCAGGGTAACCGTAGGCTAAATGTATTTTTTGGCCATCGATGATAATGACATTTTCATCATCGGTAGCATCATCCTTATCTTCTGGCGGCTTATTCTGTAACCCCTGCAACACTGATTTAGAGTAAAGCACATTCATAACACCGTGCATTTCAGCTTTTAAACCTTTTAAAGATGAAATCCTGGCATCAGATTGAAGATCAATAAAACGAGGAGCAGCTGTCACAGCGAGTAAACCTAGAATAACAATAACCACTACTAACTCTATTAGTGTAAAGCCACTTTTCTGCATGAAGTTCATCGTTTTAATTAACAAGAAGAGAACAGTATTATATTGAATTAACAAACAATTTGAAATAAATACTGCTCACTCTTATTAAAGATCCCCTTTTCACAAGCACAGCGCATAATTGTGCCCTATAAAGCTAAATAAAACACAATATCGCTTATTACACCAACCTATAACTCCCCCCTATAACTCATGCGTAAACAAAGTCTGCCAAGCTAGTGAGCGCTTTTACAAGCTGTATCACTTTCATTCCAATACGATCACTGTAGAATCCGCGCCTTGTTTTGATTGCTTACTTTTATACAGCGCATTTATGATGATCGATTTGGCTTTACTACCACTATATTTAACAACCGTTGTCGCCCTCCTACTCATCCCAGGTCCAGATATGCTATTGATAGCGAGTTCTAGCCTTAGCTACGGTAAAAAAGTAGGGGTTTACGCGAGCTTTGGTAATGCAACATCAGGACTTGTCTTAACGTTATTGGCCGCTATGGGGGTGTCGGCAGTAATAGCGATGAATCCAATGGCACTCGAAGTGCTGCGAGTGCTAGGTGCAGCCTATCTATTAAAAATGGGGTGGGATTGTATGCGTAGCTCTGCTGCACAGGCACCTGAAATTGAGCAGCAGAACAATCTTGCCAAGCTCTTATATCGCCGTGCAGTCGTCAGTAATCTACTCAACCCTAAAGCATTAATATTTTTCGTTTTATTTTTGCCTCAATTCGTTTCAACTCAATTAACTGCCAGTTCAGGCGAACAAATGCTAGCACTTGGGTTACTGCTTAACGTGATGGGATTGGCCTTTAATCTACTACTGGTGGCCTTAGTTGGTAGCGTAGGCAAGCCATTACTCAAGAATGAGAAGTTCCGAACTTATCAAAATAAGTTTATGGGTGTGATCTTCTTTGTTTTAGCCATTTGGTTACTGGCTTCTCAAGTACAAAATATCAGTTGATATAAGCAAAATTGAGATCAAAAAAAGCGGGTATATCCCGCTTTTTATGTACATGATGCATTCGGTCAACATTTGAAGCTATCTTCAGCTTTTTGGCAAAGAAAAAACGCCATATTTAGCGAAAAGCAGATATAAATTAAAACGTGCCTCCCGTTAGGATAATAATCCCAACCACCATTCCCATATACATAATAAAACCAAGGCTATTACCCACCCAAATTGTTGGATTTTTATGATATAAACCATATGTCGTCCACAACAATGCGATAAAGGCATAAAGCACCCAAGTAATAAGTGACAAACCTGCGGCATGCTCACTGTGAGAGAAAAAAAGCTTGTACAATTGCGGCAAAGTGGCAAGTGGGCTAATCAGTCCCATGGCTAACATTAAAGGCTCTAGTGCTTTGCCTACTCGTTCAATGATTGACATACTATCACCTCTTTATTGTTGTTATATCGCGCCAATATTTAATTCAAACAACACTTTTTATATTTTTTTCCACTGCCGCAAGGGCAAGGATCATTGCGGCCAGCTAAAGTATCTTTGATGAATGGTTGCTGAGGAGCAATATTCTCAAAGTAGCTTTCGTCAAATTCATTCGGCGAATTCATAAGATCATTGAATACCGCCATTAAAGCTTCATCACTCATCTCTGATTCATTATTGAAACCAGCCCACTGACTCAGCGAGTCAATAATATCGAATTCACCACTTATCAGGCCACTTTCCCATTCAGAGTAGCCAATACTGTTGTTGTCCCAATCAATAATACATTGATTTTCAAGGACCCCTTCATCTATCACTTTACGTACGACTAACTCTACCATTTGGGTATGATATTGATTGAACTGATTAGAAATCAATAAATTAGTCAGCTCAAACAGGGCTATAGAATGTTCATAGGCAACAAGGTTATCGATAAAGTCAGGAATACTTTGATTAAGTGTCTCTTTATCGATTTGGCCACTATTAAGCTGTGAAAATAGTGCCCCTAAAGCAGCCATTTTAACTATTTCTCCAGCGCATTCAGAGTTAACCAGAAGGCAAAGTTGCTCAGGTTTCCCTTGAGCCAAGATATAATAAGCAGTAGAAAGCTCAGAACCAATAAAGTCACCCAGTAGTGCATCTAAAGGACTATTACAGTCGTCTTTATTGGTTAAATTGATCAGAGAATCAAAACAGCTAAATTGCTTACGATCGATAATAAGACAAATACCGAAGAACAACAGGTTAGCCTCTGGATCAGTCAATGCTTCTTTAGCAATAAATGCCTGCATTAACTCATCAATAACGGGCAGTAATTCTGGCCACTGCAGCCTAGCGGCTTGTATAGCGTCAACCGGGAGCTCTGTTAAGTCGCCACGACTTAGCGTCGTTACTATCTCATCTAACTTCATATTACATTCAAGGTTCATAAGTGATTTAGCATTCTAGAACACTCAAAAAGAAAGCTAAAGCCCCACTCAATACAGTGGTAACGATTATCTTGAATACAAGGTAACTATCGAACAGTCGTCGAGACTGAGCGAAATATTGAATGTCGCGATGAAATATCAATAGATATAAGCAGAAATGGGTAATAAAAAAGCGGGGAGTTTCCCGCTTAGTTAGGTTATTTGCGCATTACCGATAATATGAAACTCATCAAGCATTAATAGCAACTTCAATTAGCTTCTATGACCATATTCAATAATGGTTTCACGATAAAGCTGCAGTAATGCCTCATCCTTTACGGCTACCCCGACTTGCTGGACAGGTTTTAGCTCCCAATCATCATGTGGATAGACACGTCCATCAAACTTCTGGATTGTCAGCCCTTCTGCCGGCCCATCGGTCACAACGCGAATAGGTCCTTTTCTTAAGGTAAATAAAGAAGGATTAATAACATAAGCAATGGCTGATGGATCATGTACATGACAACCTTCTAAACCGACTTTTTCAGAGTAAAACTTAAGATAATAACGACTAATATCCCAAATAAACTGACCCACTTCAGCGGCGTCATCTCTAAGTTGATCAAGAAATTCCTTAGTAAAGAAGCTTTCCTCTGTTACATCTAAACCGATAACAACGACTGGCCAAGGTGCGGTAAAGACGATATCAGCCGCATGCGGATCATCATGGATATTTGCTTCAGCATAAGGAGTAACATTGCCACGATGATTATTCTCACCGAAGGCGCCCCCCATCACGACAACTTCTTTTACTAAGCCTGCGATCTCAGGCGCCGCATCGAGTGCTAACGCCAAGTTAGTTAATGGCCCAACCGCAACTAAGGTTATTTCACCAGGTTCCGCTTTAACGCTATCAATAATGTATTGGTAGGCAGGACGAGGATCGGCAGTCACACCCAACTCTTTTGGGGCATGCACATCACCAAAGCCTGTTTCACCATGCACAACAACAGTTGGCCCAACCGGATCGCGCACGATGGGTTGACTTGCCCCTTGTGCTACATCAGCCTTAAAACCATACTTTCTTTTTAAAAACAGCGCATTATTAGTTCCATTCTCAATAGTGGCATTACCATAAACAGTGGTAATGGCCATAAGTTCAATAGCTGGGTGAGCTTCAGCAAACAAGATAGCCATTGCATCATCAATCCCCGGATCAGTATCGAGAATTATTTTATTTATCATTTTATTCAGATCCTAATAATTATAATTTTATTAACCTAGGTAGCCGATCAAGATACCTTTATCCGCTTTTAACAAACGTGATCTAAGCGCTAGAGCAACAACATAACAACAGCAACAGGCTATATTTTTGGATTCAATCATCATCACAGTTCTATTTTTATACCGAATAAACCTAATAATTGGCTTATCTTCAGCTTTAACTCGCGTTTCTAATGGCTGCTTTGGGCTTTATTGGACCAAAAAATTGCCATTTAACTGGCTCAATTCAGCGTAAATCACGCCAAGCTACAAGATTCAAAATTGAATTTAACTTATGATGCACGCAAATAATAAGCGCCAATAATCTATAATTTGCCCTTAATATTGCTCTTAATAAAACAAGGGTATTGGCAAACTTAGCGCTCTTTCGACAGTAACAATTAGGACAAATAATGGCAAAAGTAGACATTTTAGTCGGCACCACACTAGGCAGCGCTGAATATGTAGCGGATGAAATATCCGATCAATTAGGCGATTTAGGCCATGAAACTATCGTGCATTTAACACCAAATTTGAGCGATCTTAGCCAGGATTCACTCTGGTTAATTGTTTCTTCAACTCATGGAGCGGGTGATCTGCCCGACAATATAGTGCCATTTTTCGACGAGATCCAAGCCAAAAAGCCCGATCTTAGCGCAATAAAATTCGCCTTATGTGCCATCGGCGATTCTAGCTACGATACTTTTTGTCAGGGCCCAGAAAAATTAGTCGATCAGCTTAACCTATGCGGTGCACAAGTCTATGTGGATAAGATCCAGATCGATGTGCAATACGATCCAATCCCAGAAGATCCAGCATTATCATGGGTTAGCGGCTGGCAAGATCAACTTTAAGATCGACTTTCATCTCAGCTTTACGGGTTATCTTTTTAGTAACGCACAGATTAGATCTGACTTATCCACATATAACTCTTTTATTTAATAAATATGTGGATAAGCTATTATTTTGATCTGATCAACGTCTGTATTAATTCACACCCAATCTGCTCAATGATCCACCTTGTGGATAAGTAGGCGATCTATCCCCAAGCTTAAGCCAGTTAGATCGCGATCAGATCACAGGATCGTTTTGCTGTAAACTACTAAATCTAAAGAGGAATTAGAGTTATCCACCGAAAAGTGCGATCCTAATAGTAAACATAATAAGAGATCTATATAAAGATCTTAAGATCTATTAAGGCGATCCACCTTGATCAAAACAAGCAAAATAGATCGTTCACCTTAAGCGAAGCAAATGCTAAAATGATCCGCTCAGAAACAATTTATCCTTTTACAAATCGAAGGCTGTCGAATGCAATTTCATGAACGGTTTGATGTAATCGTTGTTGGTGGTGGTCATGCTGGTACAGAAGCGGCGTTAGCTTCTGCAAGAATGGGCTCCAAAACACTTTTACTGACCCATAACATAGATACTTTAGGACAGATGTCCTGTAACCCTGCTATCGGCGGCATAGGTAAAGGACACTTAGTCAAAGAAATTGATGCGTTAGGTGGAGCAATGGCCGTTGCTACCGATTTTGCAGGTATTCAATTTCGAACATTGAACTCGAGTAAAGGGCCAGCTGTTCGTGCAACTCGTGCACAAGCAGACAGAGCACTTTACCGACACAAGATCCAAGAAATTTTACAGCACCAACCAAACTTACGTATTTTCCAGCAAGCGGTAGACGATCTTGTAGTCGAAAATGGCAAAGTCATTGGTGCCGTCACTCAAATGGGTTTAGCCTTTGAAGCACCTGCAGTCGTTCTTACTGCTGGTACATTCCTAGGTGGTAAAATCCATATTGGTCTTGAAAATTACAGCGGCGGCCGAGCAGGTGATCCACCTGCAATTGCGTTAGCCAATAGGTTAAGAGAATTACCAATTCGTGTGGGACGTTTAAAAACGGGTACCCCGCCACGCATTGACGCTAACACCATAGATTTTTCTCTAATGACAGAGCAAAAAGGCGATGATCCATTGCCTGTGATGTCATTTATCGGCGATGTAAATGATCATCCTGAGCAGGTTTCTTGTCATATCACTCATACCAATGAGCGCACTCACGATATTATTCGTGGTGGTTTAGACAGAAGCCCAATGTACTCAGGGATTATCGAAGGTATTGGTCCACGCTATTGCCCTTCTATCGAAGATAAGATCAATCGCTTTGCAGACAAAACATCGCATCAGATCTTTATTGAACCAGAGGGATTAAATACCACCGAGATCTATCCAAACGGTATTTCTACCAGTTTGCCTTTTGACGTGCAGTTGAACTTAGTACGTTCAATCAAAGGTATGGAAAACGCACAGATCATGCGTCCTGGTTATGCGATTGAATATGATTATTTTGATCCTCGCGATCTTAAAAACTCATTAGAAACTAAAACCATTAGTGGTTTGTTCTTTGCGGGACAAATTAATGGTACTACCGGTTATGAAGAAGCTGGGGCACAAGGCTTGTTAGCGGGCATGAATGCATCGCTACAGGTTCAAGGTAAAGAATCTTGGGCGCCACGACGAGATCAAGCCTACCTAGGTGTTTTGGTAGACGACTTGTCGACATTAGGTACCAAAGAACCGTACCGTATGTTTACCAGTCGTGCTGAATACCGTTTGCTGCTTCGTGAAGATAATGCTGACTTACGATTAACCGAAAAAGGCCGTGAGCTAGGCTTGGTTGACGATAAGCGATGGGCATTGTTTAGTGAGAAAATGGAATCGATCGAAACTGAACTACAGCGTTTACGTGGTCAGTGGATCCATCCAAACTCACCGCTAGTTGAAGCGCTTAACCCGAATTTGAATACACCCATCACTCGTGAAGCAACGTTTGAAGATCTGCTGCGTCGTCCAGAAATGGATTATTCAAAGTTGATGTCTATCGATGGTTTCGGTCCAGGACTCGAAGATCAACGCGCTGCAGAGCAAGTGCAGATCCAGGTAAAGTATTCAGGTTATATCCAACGTCAGCAAGGTGAAATCGATAAAGCTATTCGTCATGAAACCACCCTGCTACCGCTAGATTTGGATTACCAAGAAGTACCGGGTTTGTCGAATGAGGTGATTGCTAAGATGAATGAGCACAAGCCTGAAACGATTGGCCAAGCTTCACGGATCTCTGGAATGACCCCTGCGGCAATCTCAATCCTATTGGTTCATCTGAAAAAACGTGGTCTATTACGTAAAAGCGCTTAATTCTCCACATATTCGGTCGTTTTGGATGATAAAGGGAAGCTTTGAGGCTTCCTTTCATCTTTTCTGCGATTCATAATACTGATTGATTTTTGATTCGCTTTATTTTGAGGACACAAACTGTGTTATCTGCCCAATTAAATGATTATATGGCCGAAGTTGGCCTGACTGCTACTGAGCAGCAAAAGAAGCAGCTTGTAGACTTTGTCGGCATGCTTAACAAGTGGAATAAGGCATTTAACCTGACATCTGTACGTGACCCAGAGCAGATGTTAATCCGTCATATCATGGATAGTTTAGTGGTATCGCCTCACCTTAAGGGATCGCGTTTTATTGACGTCGGCACAGGTCCAGGTTTACCAGGGATCCCGCTCGCGATCTTAAACCCAGATAAAGAATTTGTCTTACTCGATAGCTTGGGTAAGCGGATCCGTTTCCAAAAACAGGTACAGTTTGAGTTAGGTATCAATAATATCTCTTCAATAGAAAGCCGTGTTGAGGCTTACCAACCTGAAGAGCTATTTGATGGCGTATTAAGCCGTGCGTTCGCTTCAATCCAAGATATGCTGCACTGGTGCCACCATTTACCCAAAGCGGATGGTTGTTTCTATGCGCTTAAGGGGCAATTGAGTGAAGAAGAAATGTCACAATTGCCAGCTGGGTTTGTGGTAACCGATGTCTTTGAACTTAAAGTGCCAAAACTGGATGAACAGCGTCATTTATTGCGTGTCATCAAGCAAGGCTGATTAATTTTTAATGCGGTTGTCACCTTTTGATGACCGTTAGCTTATTTTATCTAAGTCGCTATAGAAATGGACTAGGTGAAGCCAGTAGTTGCAGATAATGCGAACAGAAGAGTTGCAATCTTTCGGCGCTTCAAGCAATTTGTTACTAATAACCATTAGATTAGTGCGCTAATTTCCAGGGTTAAACAACACACTGGAATCTAATAAAAGTGACTTACAGGGTGATATTGTGGGTAAAGTGATTGCCGTGGCCAACCAGAAAGGTGGCGTCGGAAAAACAACAACTTGTGTAAATTTAGCGGCCTCTCTTGCGGCGACTAAACGTCGTGTTTTGTTGATCGATCTCGATCCTCAAGGTAATGCGACCATGGGGAGTGGCATCGATAAATATACTGTCGAAAACACCGCTTATGAGTTATTGGTTGAAGAAAAACCCTTTGCAGATGTTGTTTGCCGAGATACTAACGGTAAATATGATCTCATTGCTGGTAATGGTGACGTTACTGCTGCGGAAATTAAGCTCATGGAGTTCTATGCCCGTGAGGTTCGTTTACGTAATGCTCTTGCCCCTATCAAAGATGATTATGACTTCATTTTTATTGACTGCCCGCCTTCACTAAACATGTTAACGGTTAATGCCATGTCAGCAGCCGATTCTGTTTTAGTCCCTATGCAATGCGAATATTACGCGCTGGAAGGCCTAACGGCACTAATGGATACCATTAGTAAACTTGGTGCTATGGTTAACTCGGGTCTGCATATAGAAGGGATCTTGCGTACTATGTACGATCCCCGTAACCGACTTTCTAATGATGTTTCCGATCAGTTAAAACAGCACTTCGGTGACAAAGTTTATCGTACAGTGATCCCAAGGAATGTTCGTTTGGCTGAGGCACCAAGTTTTGGCGCTCCAGCGATGTATTATGATAAATCGAGCGCAGGGGCTAAAGCTTACCTAGCTCTCGCTGGCGAAATTATTCGTCGAGCAGAGCAACTCACCCAGGCTGAGCAAGTTTAAGGATAAAAAATGACACTGAAAAAAAGAGGCTTGGGTAAAGGCCTTGATGCATTACTAAGCACAAGCCAAGCAGCAAGTAAGCGCGCAGAACCTATTACTGCGACTGAAGTTGAACAAAATATTAAAAACGACGATTTAATTACGTTAGATATTGATAGGTTACAACCTGGTAAGTATCAACCGCGTAAAGATATGTCATCAGAGGCATTAGAAGAGCTTGCAGAGTCTATTCGGGCTCAAGGTATTATTCAGCCAATCGTTGTGCGTAAAATCTCGCCTGAAAGCTATGAAATTATTGCCGGTGAGCGTCGCTGGCGTGCATCTCAGCTTGCAGGACTGACGAAAATTCCTTGTATTGTAAAGCAGGTGGCTGATGAGGCTGCTGTTGCTATTGCTTTGATTGAGAACATTCAGCGTGAAGACCTAAATGCGATGGAAGAAGCCATTGCATTAAATCGCCTCATTGAAGAGTTTGATCTGACCCACCAACAAATTGCCGATGCAGTTGGTAAGTCTCGTGCAACGGTATCGAACCTATTGCGTCTTAATGGTTTAAACGAGCCTGTAAAGCGTATGCTTGAGTACGGCGATATCGATATGGGCCACGGTCGTGCATTGCTTGCCATCGGTGGTGATGAGCAAACAAATCTAGCTCGATTAGTCGTCGCGAAAGAATTAACCGTTCGTGAAACTGAACGATTAGTGAATAAAACCTTAAATCAAACTGAAATCGCTGAAAAACCAGCTAAAGATCACGATGTAGTCCGTTTAGAGACCCAACTAATTGAAAGGTTAGGCGCTAAGGTCACTCTTACCCATAACAAGAAAGGGAAAGGTAAAATGGTAATTAACTATCAAGATCTGGCTGAATTAGAGGGTATTATCAGCAAAATCCGCTAAAAAAACGAAGTTAACACGATATTATGTAATTTTGTGACATTCGTTAATCTTACACTTTTAGACTTTTGGCGTAGATCACGCTAAAAGTCTCCTTTTTCTACTACTTAAACTTGCTTTGAATGTCTGAAACGGTATACTTTCGCAAGCTTTTTGTACCTCGGGTTTATACGGATATTTGTAATCCGGTCATCGAAACAAGAAGTTATAATGCGGAGAAGGTAAATTGAGCAAGGTTTTAGCGCGTCGTGGCCGGTGGTCAGCCTATAAAATAGTTTTGCTACAGGCAGCGATGGCTGGATGTGTTTCAGTTTTCTTTTTTGCTATGTGGGGGGGGCCGTATGGCGCATCTGCTTTGGCAGGTGGTGCTATTGCAGTACTCCCTAATTTTGTGTTCGCAACCCTAGCTTTCTCCCATGCGGGAGCACAAGCATCAGGAAAGGTCGTACGGTCTTTTTTCCTGGGGGAAGCGGTAAAGTTGCTGTTAACCATTGTGTTATTTTCGCTTGCATTTGGCTTGATGAAATCGTCATTTATGCCGTTATTCGTCAGTTATTTATTAGTGTTAGTCGTACCTTGGACAGCCCCTTTATACTTCAAACAAAATTAAGTGAGATTAATCATGGCGACAACTGGGGATGATACGTTAACTATAACGGCTTCCGACTATATCCAGCATCACCTGACTAATGCGAAAATGTGTTCTACGGATAGTGGAATTGCTTTTAACCATGCATGTCAAGATGCGGGATTTTGGACTTGGCACATTGACTCACTTTTGTTTTCAGTAGGTCTAGGGGTTCTATTTTTGTGGGTTTTCTACAAAGTAGGACAAAAGGCAACAATTGGTGTTCCAGGCAAGCTTCAATGTTTTGTTGAAATGTGCGTGGAAGGTGTTGATAAAATCGTTAAAGACTCATTTCATGGGCGGAACGCGGTTATTGCACCATTAGGTCTTACTATTTTCGTCTGGGTTTTCCTGATGAACTTAATGGACTTGATCCCTGTTGACTTTGTACCTGAGGCCGCAAACAGATTATTAGGCGTTCCTTACCTAAAGATTGTACCTACAACTGACTTGAACGTAACTTTGGGCTTAGCTTTAAGTGTGTTCGCGTTAATTGTTTTTTACAGTATCAAGGTTAAAGGGTTTGGTGGGTTCACTAAAGAACTGACTATGCAGCCTTTCAATCACTGGGCTCTGATTCCAATTAACTTTGTTTTGGAAACAGTTACCCTGATTGCGAAGCCGATTTCATTATCGCTTCGTCTGTTTGGTAACCTGTATGCAGGTGAGTTGATCTTTATTCTGATAGCGCTGATGCCTTGGTGGGCACAGTTTGCATTATCAGTGCCTTGGGCCATTTTCCATATTTTGGTAATTGTGCTGCAGGCGTTTATCTTCATGATGCTTACGATTGTATATCTAAGCATGGCACATGAAGACCATTAATTTATTAAAATTAAATACTTATCGGAGATAAAATGGAAACTGTAATTAGCTTTACAGCAATAGCTGTTGCAATTATGATCGGCTTAGCAGCGCTAGGTACTGGTATTGGCTTTGCTATTCTAGGTGGTAAATTCCTAGAAGCTTCTGCTCGTCAGCCAGAACTTGCCCCTGCACTTCAAACTAAAATGTTCATTGTAGCTGGTCTACTTGATGCGATCTCAATGATTGCAGTTGGTGTTGCATTATTCTTCGTATTCGCTAACCCGTTCTTAGGTCAATTAGCAGGCTAATCGTCCCCCTTAGAAGGAGTTGTCGTTATGAGTATTAACGCTACCCTGCTAGGCCAAGCGATTTCTTTTCTACTCTTTGTGTGGTTTTGCATGAAGTTTGTATGGCCGCCATTGATGAACGCTATCGAAGAACGCCAGAAGAAAATTGCTGATGGTCTAGCTGATGCAGGACGTGCTGCAAAAGATTTAGAGTTGGCTCAGGTTAAAGCAACAGAGCAGCTAAAAGACGCAAAAGCAACAGCAAACGAAATCATTGAGCAAGCTAATAAGCGCAAAGCTCAAATCGTTGATGAAGCAAAAGTTGAAGCTGATACTGAGCGAGCGAAAATTATTGCTCAGGGACACGCTGAAATTGAAAACGAACGTAATCGCGTAAAAGAAGACTTGCGTAAGCAAGTAGCTGTACTAGCAATTGCTGGCGCAGAAAAAATTCTTGAACGTTCGATTGATGAAGCCGCACACAGTGACATAGTTAATAAACTTGTTGCTGAACTTTAAATAAGGAGCTTGAGTTATGGCTGAAATAACCACCATCGCTCGTCCTTACGCAAAGGCAGCTTTTGAATTAGCTCTTGAACACAAAGCAGTAGAGAGTTGGGCTGAAATGCTAAGCTTTGCCGCATTAGTGAGTGAAAACGAAACTATGCAGCCTTTACTGTCTGGCTCTATTGCCAGCGGTAAGCTTGCCGAACTCTTTATTGGAGTTTGTGGTGAGCAAATCAACGAGCAAGTTCAGAACCTGTTAAAGGTAATGGCTGAAAACGGTCGTTTAGTTGTGCTACCAGCTGTTGCTCAACAATATGTTGAGATGCAACGTGAGTACGCGAAAGAAGTTGAAGCAGAAATTGTTTCAGCTACTGAGCTAACCTCAGAGCAACTACAAGCGCTGAGCGCTTCTTTAGAGAAGCGTCTAGCACGCAAAGTTAAGCTAAATTGCAGCATAGATACCAGCCTTATTGCTGGTGTAATTATCACGGCAGGAGACTTAGTCATTGATGGCTCGGTCCGCGGAAAAATTTCGCGTCTGTCTGATGCACTGCAATCGTAATTGGGAGTTTGAGCATGCAACTGAATTCCACTGAAATCAGCGATCTGATTAAACAGCGGATCGAGCAGTTCGAAGTCGTTAGTGAAGCTCGCAACGAAGGTACTATCGTTGCAGTAAGTGACGGCATCATCCGCATCCACGGCCTAGCCGATGTTATGCAGGGTGAAATGATCGAGCTGCCTGGTAACCGTTTTGCAATCGCGTTGAACTTAGAACGTGATTCTGTCGGTGCCGTAGTAATGGGCCCTTATGCCACGTTGGCAGAAGGCGACAAAGTTAAAACAACAGGCCGTATTTTGGAAGTACCTGTTGGCCGTGGTCTATTAGGTCGCGTAGTCAACACTCTAGGTGAACCAATTGACGGTAAAGGACCTATCGATAGCGATGGTTTCTCTCCTGTTGAAGTAATTGCACCTGGTGTAATTGAGCGTAAATCAGTTGATCAGCCAGTGCAAACTGGTTACAAAGCCGTTGACTCTATGATCCCAATCGGTCGTGGACAACGTGAATTGATCATTGGTGACCGTCAGATCGGTAAAACCGCTCTTGCGATCGACGCGATTATCAACCAAAAAGATTCTGGCATTAAGTGTGTATACGTAGCGGTAGGCCAAAAGGCTTCTACAATCGCTAACGTGGTACGCAAGCTAGAAGAGCACGGCGCTTTGGCGAACACCATTGTTGTTGTTGCTACAGCTTCTGAAGCTGCTGCACTGCAATATTTGGCTCCATACTCTGGTTGTACAATGGGTGAATACTTCCGCGACCGCGGTGAAGACTCACTAATCGTATATGATGATTTGTCTAAGCAAGCAGTTGCTTACCGTCAAATTTCATTGCTTCTTAAGCGTCCTCCAGGACGTGAAGCATACCCAGGTGATGTATTCTATCTTCACTCTCGTCTGTTGGAACGTGCTTCACGTGTTAACGCCGAGTATGTTGAGAAGTTCACTAAAGGTGAAGTTAAAGGCCAAACTGGTTCTTTGACTGCTCTACCAATTATTGAAACTCAAGCGGGTGACGTTTCTGCATTCGTACCGACTAACGTAATTTCGATTACCGATGGTCAGATCTTCCTTGAAACAGACCTATTTAACTCTGGCCTACGTCCAGCGGTTAACCCAGGTATCTCAGTTTCTCGTGTTGGTGGTGCGGCGCAGACTAAGATCATCAAGAAACTGTCTGGTGGTATTCGTACCGCTCTTGCACAGTATCGAGAGCTTGCAGCGTTCTCACAGTTTGCATCTGACTTAGATGATGCAACTCGTGCTCAGCTTGAGCATGGTGAGCGTGTTACCGAACTTATGAAGCAAAAGCAATATGCTCCAATGAGTATCGCTGATCAGTCTGTGTCTATTTTCGCAGCTGAAAAAGGTTACTTGAAGAGCGTTGAGCTGAACAAAGTTGGTAACTTCGAAGCGTCTCTGCTCTCTTTCATGAACAGTGAACATGCTGACCTAATGAAGACCATCAACGATACTGGCGATTATAACGCTGATATCGAAGGTGAGCTGAAGGCTAGCTTGGACAAGTTCGTAGAAACCCAAACCTGGTAAAATTTAGAGGTGCCTCTGGCACCTCAGGTCCAGAATTGGAGAGTAAAGATGGCCAACGCTAAAGAGATTAAAACCAAGATCGCGAGTGTTCAAAACACTCAGAAGATCACGTCTGCAATGGAAATGGTTGCCGCGAGCAAAATGCGTAGAGCACAAGATCGCATGGCTGCTAGTCGTCCATATGCAGAAAATATGCGTAAGGTGATCGGTCACGTGGCGCAAGGTTCTCTCGAATATAAGCATCCTTATTTGGAAGTGCGAGAAGCTAAGCGTGTTGGTTACATTGTTGTGTCAACCGACCGTGGTCTTTGTGGTGGTCTGAACGTCAACCTTTTCAAGAAGGTTGTCGCAGACGTGAAGAAGCAGCGTGAAGCTGGTGCAGAAGTTGAATTCTGTACAATTGGTGCACGTAGTGCGCAATTCTTCAATAGCTTTGGCGGATCTGTTTCTGCTTCTGCTTCAGGTTTAGGCGATGCTCCAAAGCTAGCTGACCTGATCGGAACAGTACGTGTGATGCTAGAAGCATACAACGAAGGCAAGCTGGACCGTTTGTACGTAGTATTCAACAAGTTTGTAAATACTATGACGCAAACGCCGGTGATCGAGCAGCTGCTACCTTTGCCTAAGTCAGAAGAAGATGAGTTTACTCATCAGTGGGATTATATCTACGAGCCGGATCCAAAGTTATTGTTAGATACTTTGCTAGTTCGTTTTGTTGAATCTCAAGTTTATCAAGGCGTTGTTGAAAATATTGCATCTGAGCAAGCGGCCCGTATGGTTGCTATGAAGGCTGCAACTGACAATGCTGGTGAACTTATCGGTGACTTGCAGTTAGTCTATAACAAGGCCCGTCAGGCTGCGATTACGCAGGAATTGTCGGAAATTGTTTCTGGTGCTGCTGCTGTTTAGGCTAGGTAACGAATACAAGTTTTAGAGGATTAATCATGAGCACAGGTACTGTTGTCCAAGTAATTGGCGCGGTTGTGGACGTTGAGTTTCCACATGATGCCGTACCTCAGATATATGACGCTCTAGAGATCAAAAGTGAAGGCTTGGTGCTGGAAGTTCAGCAGCAACTAGGTGGTGGTGTAGTTCGTACCATCGCTATGGGTTCTTCAGATGGTCTGCGTCGTGGTCTTGAGGTGACAAACACAGATTCACCTATTTCAGTTCCGGTTGGGTCTGCGACTCTAGGCCGTATCATGAACGTATTGGGCGAGCCTATTGATGAAGCGGGCCCTATCGGTGAAGAAGATCGTTATGTGATCCACCGTGAAGCACCTTCATATGAAGATCAATCAAGCACTACTGAGCTTTTAGAGACGGGTATCAAGGTTATCGACCTTGTATGTCCATTCGCTAAAGGTGGTAAAGTAGGTCTGTTTGGTGGTGCTGGTGTTGGTAAGACCGTCAACATGATGGAACTTATTAACAACATCGCTAAAGCACACTCTGGTTTATCAGTATTTGCCGGTGTAGGTGAGCGTACTCGTGAGGGTAACGATTTCTACTACGAGATGGAAGATTCTGGCGTTCTAGATAAAGTGGCCATGGTATATGGTCAGATGAACGAGCCTCCAGGAAACCGTCTACGTGTGGCACTGACTGGTCTAACAATGGCTGAGAAGTTCCGTGACGAAGGTAAAGATGTTCTTTTCTTCGTTGATAACATCTATCGCTACACCTTGGCAGGTACTGAAGTATCTGCACTGCTAGGCCGTATGCCATCAGCAGTAGGTTACCAGCCAACATTGGCTGAAGAGATGGGTGTACTTCAGGAGCGTATTACATCGACTAAGACAGGGTCTATTACCTCTGTTCAAGCCGTTTACGTACCTGCGGATGACTTAACGGATCCATCACCAGCAACAACCTTCGCTCACTTAGATGCGACTGTTGTATTGTCACGTAACATTGCTTCACTGGGTATTTACCCAGCGGTTGACCCATTGGATTCGACTTCACGTCAGCTAGATCCACAGGTTGTTGGCCAAGAGCATTATGATGTTGCTAACGGTGTTCAAACCGTACTTCAGCGCTATAAAGAGCTGAAAGATATCATTGCGATCCTAGGTATGGATGAATTATCTGATGAAGATAAGACAACTGTATTCCGTGCTCGTAAGATTGAAAAATATCTTTCACAGCCTTTCTTCGTAGCAGAAGTATTCACCGGTTCTCCAGGTAAGTACGTTTCTCTTAAAGACACAATCCGTGGCTTCAAGGGCATTCTAGAGGGTGAGTTCGATCACCTTCCAGAGCAAGCGTTCTACATGGTTGGTTCAATCGACGAAGCTGTTGAGAAAGCTAACAAAAAATAACTAAGTCTTTGACTTAGTTTAAGGAGAACGGATGGCAGCCATGACAGTACAGCTTGATATGGTAAGCGCAGAGAGTCATATCTTTTCTGGTCGAGTAGCTCAGCTACAAGTATCAGGAACAGAAGGTGAACTAGGTATTATGCCTGGTCACGCAGCTCTGTTGACAAGTATCAAACCTGGCATGGCGCGCATCGTCAAACAAGATGGAAGCGAAGAGGTGTTTTACCTTTCAGGTGGTATCCTGGAAGTACAACCTTCTTCAATTTCAGTATTGGCTGACGTCGTTATGCGTGCCGATGAGATTGATGAGCAGGCAGCTATAGAAGCCAAGCATCGTGCAGAAGCTCATATGGCTGATGCTGGTGCTGACTTTAACTATGCTGCGGCAGCAGTTGAGTTAGCTCAAGCTATTGCCCAGTTGCGTGTTGTCGAGACCATCAAGAAGAACATTGCCAGATAAGGTTATTGTTTGAAGAAAAAAGGCGCCCTTCTTAACGGATGGGCGCCTTTTTTGTGTCTGGAACACTTATGCCAAAACCCATGGATGGTTAGTTTTGGTATTTGTGTCTAAATGAAGGTTAAAAGCAGGCCCTAGGAAAAGCGAAGAAAGGTCCTAGGTGCTAGGAAAGACAAAGACGAACGGCCTGCGGCCTAGGGAACGTGACTGCGTCACTTACGGAAAATATGGGAAAAGAGGGTTCTAGATGATAGGAAAAGCAAACGCTTCGCTGACGGATAACGGAACGTTCGCAAGCTCACTCACGGAAAAGATAAAAGCTAAGTTTAGCGAGAGCTTCTGTGACCCTTCTCATCAATCTACTCTAGGTTGTTTTGCCCACCAGCTTTAGTATTAGCCACCTTAGGACTGCCGATGCTGCTCTTATAGGATCTAGCAGGAACGTAGTGACGCTCTAGCCGTGACCAGCTCACGTCCTAGCGGCTGGTATATTTAACTGTCTGAAGAACTCTTTTCCGCAATCGGCATAACGTCAGAACGTGATCTAAGTAAGAACCCTTGGCTAATTTGAGTGTTACCCTCATGGATTAATTTTATGCTTGAGAGTTCTTCCATGCAGCACGTACTGATAATTGTTAATGATGCCCCCTATGGTACAGAAAAGTTGTTTAATGCCCTTCGATTGGCTATACAGCTCAACGAGCAAGACTATTCACCCGTTCGAGTAAGCCTATTTTTACTGTCTGATGCAGTTACTGCAGTTCTACCTAATCAGAAACCTACTGAAGGCTATAACATTCAACAGATGCTAGAGATTGTTGCCGCACAAAAAACACAAATTAAGTTTTGCGGTTCTTGCATGCAAGCTCGTGGACTGGCAGATCTGAAAGTCATTGAAGGTTGCGAGGAAGCGACTATGGATGATCTTGCTCAATGGGTACTGGTGGCAGATAAAACCATTAGCTTTTAATCTAGATCCTGCAGCAAGTCGAGTCGCTTTTAATACTGGTATCGCTTAAAATCGTAATCTGATAAATACCTCATTTTCTAACATTAGCTCAAATACTAGCTTAAGCATTAGCTCAAGGATATAAACCAATGGCACTGAATGTAGTGATTTTGGCCGCAGGCAAGGGAACCCGCATGCGCTCAGATCTTCCAAAAGTTCTTCACCCTATCGCTCATAAGAGCATGGTTCAGCATGTTATCGATACTGCACATCAAGTGGGCAGTGATGCTATCCAGCTAGTTTATGGCTATGGCGCTGATAAACTGCAGGCAAGCTTAGGTGAACAGCAACTTAATTGGGTACTACAAGCTGAGCAATTGGGCACTGGCCACGCGGTAGCGCAGGCGAATGACAATATTAGCGACGATGATACGGTGCTTATTCTTTATGGTGATGTGCCGTTGATTCAGGCATCGACGCTTGATGGATTATTGGCTGCACGTGATGCTAATGGTTTGGCTATTCTTACTGTTAATCTACCAAACCCAACGGGTTACGGCCGTATTGTTAGAGAGAACGGTAACGTCGTGGGTATCATCGAGCAGAAAGATGCTAATGCCGAGCAGCTTGCTATCAATGAGATCAACACTGGCATCATGGCTGCACCGGGTAAGCAACTTAAAGCCTGGCTTAGTCAGTTGTCATCAGACAATGCTCAAGGTGAATATTACCTTACCGACATCGTTGCTATGGCGCACAATGATGGCGTTGCTATTACCACCGCACAGCCGGAGTCTGCTGTGGAAGTTGAAGGTGCAAATAACCGCGTACAACTAGCGCAACTTGAGCGAGCTTATCAAGCGCGTGCGGCAGAAAAGCTGATGCTTGAGGGCGCTAACCTGCGCGACCCTGCACGTATTGATATTCGTGGCGATGTAACTGTCGGCATGGATGTGATGATTGATGTTAACGTGATTATCGAAGGTAAAGTGACGATTGGTAATAACGTCACCATTGGTGCTGGCGCGATTCTTATTGATTGCGAGATTAGTGACAACGCGGTAATTAAACCCTATTCGATTATCGAAAGCGCTAAAGTGGGAGTCGCTGCAAGTGCTGGGCCTTTTGCTCGTTTACGTCCCGGCGCTGAACTTAAAGAAGATGCTCACATTGGCAACTTTGTTGAGATGAAAAAAGCGGTACTCGGCAAGGGTTCAAAGGCGGGTCACTTAGCCTATATTGGTGATGCAACTATCGGCTCAGGTGTGAACATTGGCGCGGGTACTATTACTTGTAACTATGATGGTGCTAACAAGTTCCAGACGATTATTGAAGACAACGTCTTTGTTGGTAGTGATACTCAGTTAGTTGCTCCGGTGACTATTGGTAAAGGGGCCACCTTAGGTGCAGGTTCCACCATTACTAAAGATGTTGCAGCCGATGAGTTAGTGATTACGCGTGTTAAGCAACGTCATTTAACGGGATGGGCGCGTCCTATTAAAAATAAGAAATAGTTAATACCGACGTTTAAAGAAACGACCTTATGGTCGTTTTTTTTGTTTTTAATTTGAATGAGTAAGATTGTGTCCTATCCGTTCATTGGAAAATTAACACATAAAAGGTAGAGACCTACTAATACATTTATATGCATCAAGGTTACACCGTAATGGTAAGTTTGAAGTGCGTCACTATAAATCGTAAAGAAGTGTAAAGAAACTTAAATAAAAACAATTCTCATTTATATTGCGGCTCAATTAATACATTCATGTGTCATTTTGGGGTTGGATATGTCTGTTGGGACGTCATTTAAGTTTTCACGTTTAGGGCTTGCAATTGTTGCTGGATTGGCTTCATCTTCTGTTTTTGCTGAGGATGCTAGTGTTGGAGCTGCTATTGTCGCTGAGCCAAATATCGAGCGTATTAGCGTTATGGGTCGTAGCTTTAACGATTACAACGTTGGCTCATCTTCAGGTGCTATGCGTGGTGATATCGATATCTTAGACACGCCTCAATCTGTCACCGTTATCCCTGACTTTGTTACTGATGAACAGCTAGCGACTAACCTTTCTGAAGTGCTGGTTAACGACTCGAGTGTGACGGGGGGATCTGAAAAATGGAATCGCCAAGTATTTAATATTCGTGGTTTCGAACTTTCTTCTGGTTCAGGCTTCTTGATCAATGGTCAGCAGCAGTGGTCTCACTATGTACAGCCTATTGAAACATTGCAGCAGGTTGAGGTTCTAAAAGGCCCATCAAGCATGCTTTATGGCCAATCGGGTCCTGGCGGCTTGATTAACATGGTCACTAAGAAGCCGACTTATGAAACTATGCTCGATATTGGCTTTGATACTGATGAACATGGTTCTACACGCTTCCAGCTAGATGCGGGGGGGAGCTTAAATGATGCTGAGACTATTCGTTACCGTACAGTCTTAGTTAAGCAGGACACGACTTACTGGCGTGAGTACCAAGATGGCACAAATCAAGAGCGTGACCGTTGGTTAGGCTATTTAAACCTAGAGTTTGATATTACCGATGACCTATTACTATCGCTTAAATATGATCACACCCAAGATAAAACTGGAATTGATCGCGGTGGTTGGCTAAACAGTAGTGGTGACTTGATTGGTGGCCGTGACATTATTTGGGATCAGCCATGGGCATTTACCGACAACACCATCTCTAACTTAGGTGCTGAGCTGCTTTATAACCTAACCGATGACTGGCAAGTTAAAGCGGGTTATAACGATCAGCAGTTTAATCGTCAACGTTTAGATTCTTCGCCATCACTTATCAGTGGCTCTGAAGATCCGTTTACAGATGGTTATTATATTAGTCCATTTGACCGTTATGACGACTGGCAGCACAAAACCGGCTTTGTTGATTTCACTGGTAATATCTACACCGGTGATATAGAACACCAGTTGCTTGTTGGCGCCAACATGCTTGATTACTACTATGGTCAGCTCAAAGAGTCGGGTGAGAAAAACCAATTAGTCATGCCTGGTCAGGCTGTCCCTAGGCCAGATCTTGATTACAACAGTGATGCAACCAAATACGAAAGTGAATACAAGCACTACGGTTTCTATGTTCAAGACTTAGTGACGATTACCGATGAGTGGCAAGTGCTTGCTGGTGTACGTTACGACGAACAGAAGAAAGAAGGTTCGGGTAATAATAGTTATGCGGTATCGCCTAAATTTGGTGTGATCTACTCACCTGCGGATAACGGCAGCATCTACGTTAACTACTCTAAGAGTTTTACCCCTCAAGGGATAGTGAACAACATTGATGACGTTAATGATGGTAAGAATCTCGATCCTGAATACGGCGAGCAGTATGAAGTTGGCACTAAGTGGGAACTGTTTGACGGTAGCCTACTGTTAACCGGTGCCGTATTTGATATCACAGTATCAAATGTGACGGTAACTGAAGAGATTGAAGGTAGTTCAGAAACTATTACGACTCAGTCAGGTGAGCAGCGCCATAAAGGTTTCGAGATGGGTGCCCAAGGCCAAGTTAGCGATAGCTGGTTTATGACAGGTTCTATGATGTATCTCGATGCTGAGTATCATCGCCCTGAAACGGATAGCTTGAACGGTAAGACTCCTGTTGATGCGCCTGAGTGGTCTGCAAACGTATGGACGCGTTATGAGATGACCGATGATTTAGCATTAAACTTTGGTGCTCTCTATGTGGGTGAGCGTTTTGCTAATACCAGCAATACGATTAGTAAAGATGGTTATGTACGCTTCGATATGGGCGCTGCATACACTATGGACGTAATGGGGAGTGATGTCAGCGTTCGTGTAAACGTGAAAAACCTATTCGATGCTGATTACCTAGCGGGCGGTACTAATACCGATGTGACTGTAGGTGAAGGGCGTCACTTTAGCCTAGCGCTAGAAGCTAAGTTCTAACGAAAGCTGCAAGTCTAATGAGTGCTAAAGCCTCAACCTTAGGGTTGGGGCTTTTTTGTATTGATGATTTTTTACTGAAACACTCATTATCATCAAAAACTGGCAAATAAGTTTCGTTTCACTATAATATGCCTTTCGAATCGAAACTTAGCGAAAGGTTTTATGAACAAACGAAACACTCAACAACGACGTCACAGCATTATTAGCCTGCTTAACCAGCAAGGAGAGGTGAGTGTTGAAGAGTTGTCCCTACGTTTTGAAACTTCTGAAGTCACCATTCGCAAAGACTTAGCCACATTAGAAAAAACCGGACTTTTACTGCGTCGTTATGGTGGCGCCGTCGCCGTGCCTGATGAAGTTACCCAGCAGTTTACAGCCAAAATAGCACCGAATAAGTTATCTATCGCAAAGGCGGCTGCTCAGCTGATTAACGACCATAATCGCATTATTATCGATAGCGGCAGTACTACGTCAGGTTTGATTGGTGAGCTTAATGCTAAGCGTGGTTTATTAGTGATGACTAACTCCCTTGCTCTGGCTAATTCGATTCATGAGCTAGAAAATGAGCCGACGCTATTAATGACGGGCGGCACTTGGGATCCGCATTCTGAGTCTTTCCAAGGACAGATTGCCGAACAAGTGTTGCGTTCATATAACTTTGATCAGCTGTTTATCGGTGCTGACGGTATCGATCTTGAGCGTGGCACGACAACCTTTAATGAACTGACTGGTTTAAGCAAGGTGATGGCGGAAGTGTCACGAGAAGTGGTGGTGATGCTCGAGTCAGAAAAGCTGGGTAGACGCATTCCAAACCTTGAACTACCCTGGAGCAAAATCAGCGTGTTAGTCACCGATGATAGGTTACCGAGTGAAGCGCTAGACATCATTTCTAAGCATGGTGTGCGAGTTATTCTAGCACCTTATGCAGGGTAACGTATTCAGAGTCATCATCTCTGATTAATCGCGTTATCCATTTTAAAATTCAATTTTTAACTTTAAATTTATCTCTCACAAAGAGAGTCTAGGTAAATAATATGTGTGGAATCGTTGGTGCTGTAGCACAAAGAGATGTAGCTGAAATTCTTGTGGAAGGGCTAAGACGCCTTGAATACCGTGGATATGACTCTGCGGGTGTTGCGGTATTAAATAATGGTGAGCTCAATAGAACTCGCCGTGTGGGCAAGGTACAAGAGTTATCGGCTGCACTCGATATTGCACCACTTGCTGGTGGTACAGGTATTGCGCATACACGCTGGGCAACTCATGGTGAGCCGAGTGAGCGTAATGCACACCCTCATTTATCTGAAGGTGATATAGCAGTCGTTCACAACGGTATTATCGAAAACCACAATAAACTGCGTGAGATGCTAAAAGGCTTAGGCTATACCTTTGCATCAGACACTGATACCGAGGTGATTTGTCACTTAGTACATCATGAGTTAAAGGCACATGACACGCTACTTGCAGCGGTTCAAGCAAGCGTTAAGCAACTAGAAGGTGCCTACGGCACTGTGGTTATCGACCGTCGTGACAGTGAGCGTATGATCGTGGCTCGCTCTGGCAGCCCACTGGTTATCGGTTATGGCCTAGGTGAAAACTTCGTTGCTTCTGATCAGCTAGCACTTTTACCTGTGACACGCTCTTTTGCTTTCTTAGAAGAAGGCGATGTGGCTGAAGTGACGCGTCGGACCGTGAGTATTTATGATGTAGATGGCAATGCGGTTGAGCGTGAAGTTAAAGAGTCTGAAGTAACTCATGACGCCGGCGACAAAGGTGAATACCGTCATTACATGCTAAAAGAGATCTACGAGCAGCCAACAGCTATCGCTCGTACACTTGAAGGCCGTATTGCGGGTGGTAAAGTATTAGATACTGCATTTGGTGACAACGCAGCTGAATTCCTAAAAGACATTAAGCACGTACAGATTATTGCTTGTGGTACCAGTTACCATGCCGGTATGGCAGCACGTTACTGGTTAGAAGATTGGGCGGGTGTATCGTGTAACGTCGAAATCGCTTCTGAGTTCCGTTACCGTAAATCTCATCTATTCCCTAACAGCTTACTCGTTACTATTTCACAGTCTGGTGAAACCGCAGATACCTTAGCGGCAATGCGCTTGGCTAAAGAGATGGGTTATAAGGCAACATTGACGATTTGTAATGCGCCAGGGTCATCACTTGTTCGTGAATCTGATATGGCTTACATGATGAAAGCAGGCGCCGAGATTGGCGTAGCGTCAACTAAAGCCTTCACTGTGCAGTTAGCGGGTCTATTAATGCTGACATCTGCTATTGGCCGTTACAATGGTATGTCTGATGAGATGCAAGCTCAGATCAGCCAAAGCTTGCTTTCTATGCCAGCTAAAGTAGAGCAAGCACTAGGTTTAGACGATGCGATTGCCGAACTTGCTGAAGATTTTGCCGATAAGCACAATGCACTATTTTTAGGGCGTGGTGATCAGTACCCCATCGCAATGGAAGGTGCGCTTAAGCTTAAAGAGATCTCTTATATCCACGCCGAGGCTTACGCTTCAGGTGAGCTTAAGCATGGTCCATTAGCACTGATTGACGCTGATATGCCGGTTATCGTAGTTGCACCAAACAATGAGCTATTAGAGAAACTAAAGTCTAACGTTGAAGAGGTACGTGCTCGCGGTGGCTTGATGTATGTATTCGCCGATAAAGACGCAGAGTTCGAGTCGGATGACACCATGAAGGTGATTCCGGTTCCACACTGTGATGAGTTTATGGCACCGTTAATCTACACCATTCCACTACAGTTACTGTCTTATCACGTAGCCTTGATTAAAGGTACCGATGTCGATCAGCCACGTAATTTGGCTAAGTCAGTGACGGTTGAGTAACAGATAGAATTAAATTTATCATTTAATGATTAGAAACCTCCCTTGTGGAGGTTTCTTTGTTTTAGAGATCTTACTTTCTCCTATGTTATCCCCCTTAAGGGGGATGCTGTAATGACAGGCTTATCACATGCTATCCATAGGCCAATATCAAGGAGATAAATAATGAAAAAACTAATAAGGCTTAGCGTATCGGCCTTGGCTGTGAGTAGCATACTAGCCCTTACTGGCTGCGGTAGCGACAGCGATAACGCCACCCAACCGCCGGCTCCAGAGCCACAGCCAACAGTATTGACGGGAATATTTTCGGATAGTCCAGTAGCGGGAATGGGCTATGAAACTGCGGATCATAGTGGTGTCACGAACGCTCAGGGACAGTTTAATTATAACGAGGGTGAGTCTGTAGAATTCTACATAGGCGCTACGCGTTTTCCAATTGTCGCGGGTCAGGAAGAAGTGACACCGATGGATTTGTACCAAACAGATTCGGCTGATAATACTGGAGTGATTAACACCTTGCGCTTACTGCAGTCGCTCGATACAGATAATGACCCCGATACAGGAATTCAATTAGCGGATGATATCCATGAAACGCTAGCGGGCCATCAGGTGGACCCTACAGCAGATAATTTTGATGAGCAGGCTGGGCAAGCACTTGTCGCATCAGGATTGGAGGCTGAAGATCTGGTCGATGCTGATGATGCGTTAGCCCACTTCGGTCAGAGTCGGGGATATCAATTAACGGATTTGACTGGGCAGTGGCATACGGTCTTCTTCTCTATCCCCGTTGCCGGCACATACTCACCGGATGCCTTTAATTATGTGGTTGAAGAGTGGACTATCGACGCCGCGGGTAATGTCACTATGGCGGCTAAGGTAAAGAGTGCTGGGGATCTAGATACTGACACATTTAAAGTTAACTTAAGTGAAAGCGGCATGCTGAGCTTTACTGAGATAGACAATCTCGATATGGGTTTAAGCAGTAATAAAGACAAGATTGCCAATTACTTTAGTGAAGAGGGCGAGCAGGAACTTGGCTTTTCGATAAAGTTAGCTGGTGGCCAACAGCTTAGCGATCTCGAAGGACAGTGGTGGGGTACAGGAGTTGAAACCCCTGTTAGCGCTAACTTTAATCAGAACGAGTTTGGTGTGTGGATCGATAAGCTTGTGATTGATGACCAGGGTAAGGCTGACATTACAGAGCTAACAGTTGGTAATCAGCAAGCGAGTAATGAGGTAGAAACGGTTCAATTTGCTATGAATGAGATGGGTAAGATCACCATCGAAGATGACGATGAGTCTGCGGTGACTTACCTTTCTCGCGGTAAAGATGTCATTTTGCGCCATAGCTTTAAAGCAACTCGACAGAATATGTCGGTACTATTGCGTGCCAATGAAAATCCAACTATTGCGGATCTAGAGGGAAGTTGGCGCCTATATAACTTACAGATGCCAGACGATGGCAGCATGAACACCGATGGTTTTGGCTATTGGATTGTCGAACTGGATATTAATGCTGATGGTCTTGCTGTATGGAGCCATGTGGCAACGTCCGAAAATGAGACGTTAACTGACCAATCTATGCAGATGAGTCTAGTGGATGGGTTATTTGTTGGTGACGAAGATAAGTGGGCTATGAACCAAGATAAAGACCTAATGGTGGTGGTATCTCAATGGCAAGATGGGGCTGATGAGTTCTCGGCCTTTGCTATTGCAATTAAGCAAGTTAAGCCATAACTCTCTTTAGTGCTTTAATGAGTAAAGCCTGCAGATATCGGCAGGCTTTTTTTGTAACAGCCAATTGACGAGACCTAACTATTAAGGCCGATAGTCACCACCAGCTCATCATGGTTATAGCGCCACAACAATTGATTTTGATGCTTAGAGCCCGTTTTGTGTAGTACGCTTTTTATCTGGCTCTTTATGGTTTCCTTGCTGACGTTTCGAATATCTGCGATATCAGAGCCCGAATGACCACTGATTAATAAGCTCAGCACCTGGTATTCAGCAGGCGTTAACTTGATCGGTCTATGCCTGATCGTCAGTGGAAAATGTTCTTGGCAGCGACAAAGGGCTTTATCTTGCTCCATACTTGCTAATTGTTTAGCGTGAAAAGCACTAACCCATGGTTGCATTGAATGGCCTAGCTTCTCATGTAATCGTCGTGCGCTACGACTAAATACCTTGTTAAGCGAGTGAGCCGTAAATAACAGGTACAGGTGCTGGTTGACGCCTAAAAGTAGAATTAGGCTTGAACGATAGCGAACATAAGGCAGTAAGTTTTCACTGTAGATTTGGTCCGAAATCAACTCGGGATCAACTAGGCTCTCCATTATTTGCGAAGTATTTATCAGGCCTTTGCGTAAGTAAGTATTAAAGAAAATATCATGCCGCCAGTGTTGTTGGTAAAGCGGGATATCTTTTGTTGAGATCTCTGGTGACCAGGTGTGTTGTCTCTCTAGGCAAGTATCGATAACAGTAATGCTCGTCGCATCAGCCTGCAAAATATTCGATAGATAGCTAAAGTCTTCACCTTTAATCTCTCTCGTCGACATATTTTCTATTAATAAGTACTGCCACTTGGAAAAATCGTCCCAGTTCACAAGCCCTCCTAGCGAAAACATGGGCGAACATGCCGCCATTAACCTTAACTTAACAAAGGTAGCTGTTTTGGAATTGATATAGATCAAAAATATGCTTAAGTAAGCACCGCTAATCGTCATGTATTATCTGGAGTGCTGTGACTAGAGGGGGGGCTTTATTTTAATCTGGTAGAGAATATATTTATAAAAGGCGGTTGGGATTAGAGGAAGTAATACAAATGACAAAAAATCGAGTATGAACATTATCTTTATAACTTGGCGTTAACCACTTAATAGGAGCTCTGTTAAAGCCCCTATAAAATGAATTGTTTTATAGTTTACTCTTTACCGTAAACGTTATTTTCCTGCTCTTGAACACGAATAAACGTGGTGCGTTTAGTGAGTTCTTTGAGTGATGCAGCACCAACATAAGTACAAGTAGATCGTACGCCACCCATAATGTCATTAATGGTGTTATCTACGCTGCCTCTAAATGGCAGTAATACCGTTTTACCTTCTGCTGCGCGGTACTTAGCAACGCCACCAGAGTGTTTATCCATTGCTGACTGTGATGACATGCCGTAGAACTTAACCATGGTTTTGCCATCTTGCTCAATAACTTCGCCGCCGCTTTCTTCATGGCCAGCTAACATACCGCCAAGCATTACAAAGTCTGCACCGCCACCAAAGGCTTTAGCGACATCACCAGCACAACTACAGCCGCCATCACCAATAATCTGTCCACCTAAGCCGTGGGCTGCATCAGCACATTCGATAATGGCTGAAAGTTGTGGGTAGCCAACGCCAGTTTTAACACGCGTTGTGCATACTGAGCCAGGGCCAATACCGACTTTAACGATATCTGCACCGGCAATAATCAGTTCTTCAACCATATCACCAGTGACCACGTTCCCCGCGCTTATGACTGTTTGTGGATGAGATTGTCTTACTTTGCGTACGTAATCGACTAGATGTTCTGAATAGCCGTTAGCGATGTCGATACAGATAAAGTTAAGCGCATCAGAAAGCGCTAAAATTTCACTTAACTTAATGAAGTCAGCATCTGAGGTACCGCTTGAAACCATCACATGTTGTAGTACATCAGCAGGTTGGCTGGCAACAAACTCGCCCCACTGCTCAACAGTGTAATGCTTATGAACCGCTGTCATAACATTGTGTGTAGCTAGGCTAGCTGCCATCTTAAAGCTGGCTACAGAATCCATGTTCGCGGCAATAATTGGTACACCAGACCAAGTTTTACCACTGTGCTTAAAAGTAAATTGACGGTTTAGATCTACTTGAGAACGACTCTTTAACGTTGAACGCTTAGGTCGGATAAGTACATCTTTAAAACCTAACTTTATATCTTGTTCAATACGCATAGTTTATTCCTCACATGGATTTTGCGCGCAGCAAAACCGCCGATAAAAAGATTTTTTATCGGGCATTAAATTAATTCCTGAGCTTATTTCAGGCACAAAAAAACCGCAGCGTTTTGGGGCGCTCCGGTTTTAGGCATTATAGGAACAGATTTTCAGTTAGCAAGTTCTTAAATTAAAACTATCATTCCCTAATAAAGGAAGGTTGCTATACTGTTGTATACATGTTTGCTTGTGTTAGTGTTAAGTAGAGGTTTAACACTAATATTTGCTTAATAAGCGAATCCTATCATTACGATTGTACTTATCCTTGTTAACGCTTATCTCTCTGCTGCACCTTTCGCTTTAGATAGCTTTATGTCGAAGTTATCTAATAGTAACAACGTATCTGCGATGGCTGATTTAAGTTTTGCAGCTGGTGGTGAATTGAGGTTCTTGGCTTGTTTTAAAGATTCTCGGCGAGTGACAAACTCTAACATTGTCTCGAGATTCTCTGGACTATCGATATCTAGCGGGGGCAATTTCTTGATGCATGCATTGTTGTAGATTTCGAATTCTCTTTGCAGGTGTTCTTGAGCTTCTCTAGTTCTTTCCATATTCATGTAAGATCGCCTCTTTGTTCAATATACCTATATACCGAAGCTATCTTAATAATGCGCCTTTAACAAGCTTACGTTTTTTGGTTAGCCTTGTTTTTTTAGGTTTATTAGCTATTTCCATCTTAGGTACTAGTTTATTGTCGTGAGAATTCACTTAATAATTAACAAAAACTTCAACGATGTTAGTACGCTGGACCACTAATTCTATTTCTATGAATGATAGCAATGCGCTCAACTGTGGCGTGAGCGCATTGCTATGTATAACCTAACCAAACTTGCCACTAACGTAACCTTGAGTCCGTTGATCTAATGGACGGTTAAAAATTTGGCTCGTGTCACCATGCTCAACTAGCTCACCCATCCAGAAAAATGCTGTTTTGTCTGAGATCCGCTTTGCTTGGTTCATAGAGTGAGTCACGATGACGATAGTGAATTGTTTACGCAGTTCATCCATTAACTCTTCAATTTTATGGGTTGCAATGGGGTCTAATGCGCTCGTGGGCTCGTCCATTAAAATCACCTCCGGCTTCATGGCTATGGCTCGGGCAATACATAATCGTTGTTGCTGGCCGCCAGATAGACCAAACGCGGGAGTATTAAGTCTATCTTTAACTTCTTCCCATAGCGCAGCACTCCGCAACGACTCCTCCACCGCATCATCTAAGACTTTTTTATCTTTAATGCCTTGTGCTTTGAGGCCGAAAGCCACATTTTCGTAGATACTCATTGGAAAGGGATTTGGCTTTTGGAACACCATGCCAACTCGCATTCTTAAGTGTTTAACATCCACATCTTGATAAATATTGCTGCCCTCAAACATCACGTCACCGTTAATCTTTACTCCCGCAACTAAGTCATTCATGCGGTTTAACGTGCGAAGTAAGGTTGATTTACCACAACCAGACGGGCCAATTAACGCGGTTACTTGGCGAGCTGGAATGGCTAAAGAGATATCTTTGAGCGCGTGGTTGTCGCCGTAAAATAGGTTTAAGTTGTTCACTTCTAGCTTATTCATGGAGATAACCTTATTTGGATGATTTATTTAAACGTGAGGCAATCACTTTCGTCGCCATATTTAAGATGAGAACCAGCACAATCAAAACCGTCGCGGTGGCATAAGCTTGATCCCACTCATGTTGGGTAAATAGCTCTTGGGTTAATTTATAAAGGTGTACAGTCAAGGTGCGGCCTGATTCAAGCACCGATTCTGGAATTTGTGTCACCATACCAGCGGTTAAAAATACGGGGGCTGACTCACCTATCACTCGTCCAGTGCTTAAAATTATTGAAGTTACAATACCTGGTAGGGCGCTGGGCAGGACTAAGCGAAAAATGGTGTAGATTTTTGAGCTACCTAAGGCATAGCCGCCTTCACGATAGCTCATAGGCACTGACAGGAGCGCTTCTTCAGTTGTACGGATTATCACGGGGAGAATTAGCATGGCTAGGGTTAATGCTCCCGATAAAATAGAAAAGCCTAGTCCAAGTGTGGTGACAAAGAAGGTCATACCAAATAGACCATAAACAATCGATGGGATGCCCGCTAATGATTCGGTACAAAAGCGGATCACCTTAACCACTTGGCTGCCTGGATCGGCATATTCCGTTAGGTAAATAGCTGTCATAATGCCAATCGGGGCGGCAAAGGCGAGTGATAGGCCGACCATATACACGGTGGATACTATCATGGCCCAAATTCCAGATGCTTCACCAATACGAGTGTAAGCGCCAGTAATGAATTCCCAGCTAACGTGAGCGAGGCCATTACTTAATATGTGCCATACCACCCAAAGTAAAAACAGCAGAGTTGTAGCCGCAGCAGACCAGATGGCTAGCATCATCAATTTGTCTTGGTTGTCTCGTGAAAGTTTTAACATTAGTGCGCTCGCTTTCTGTTGAGATAAAGCAGTGAACCGTTAAGTATTACGATAAATACCAGTAACACTATGCCCGTAGAGTAGAGTGCGCTGGCATGAATGCCTGTAGCGTATGACATCTCCATCGCGATATTGGCGGTTAAGGTTCTAGCGGGCTCTAAAATTGAGCCAGGCATTGCTGGGGCATTGCCCATCACCATAATGATTGCCATGGTTTCGCCTATCGCGCGGGCGACACCTAGCGCAATACCAGTGTAAATACCGCTTCGTGCAGCCGGTATTAGTACCTTAAAAATACTGTAGATATGCGAAGCACCGAGTGCGAGCGCTCCCTCTTTATAGATTGGTGGTAAGGCGCGTAGGGAGGTTTCTGAAATCGTAATGACGGTCGGTAAAATCATAATGGCTAAAACGATGACGCCCGCGAGTATGGTGTTACCCGCAGGGATGTTAAATATCGTTTCTATGGCGGGGACGATAATCACCAAGCCAAAGAAGCCATAAACCACAGAGGGGATACCAGCAAGCAGCTCAACGGAAGGGCGAATAATATTGGCCAACCAATTTGGTGCGAGCTCTGCAAGAAATACCGCGGTAAGTAGCGCAATAGGTACACCAATCATTACGGCGCCAGCTGTTGATATTAGCGATGCAACCATCATAGGTAGCAAGCCAAATAGTGCTGGTGGCAGCCACTCTTTACCTAATAGCATTTGTGAAACACCGGCTTCTTTAAAAGCAGGTAAGCCTTCGCTAAAGACAAACCAACCTATAGTCGCAACTGAAAGTACGCCGACCATTGCGCTGCATAAGAAAAGAAGGTGAAACCCCATCTCTTTCAAGTCGTATGATTTTGCTGGGGCGAGCTGAAGCCCTTGCAACCCAGCTTTACTGGCTGTCGTCATCACTTATCCTCGACATCGAACTGATGAAAAATGATTGAATGAGAACAGAAGAATATTTATTCCTCTGTTCGTTATCGTTTACTTAACAGGAATGTAGCCTTCTTCAGCCACTATGTTTTGGCCATCTTCAGACAGGATGTATTCAATGAAGTTGTTAGCATTGCTTGGTGCATTTTTATCTATCAATACAATGAAGGGGCGTGCGATTTGATAGTCACCGGCTATGATGTTGTCATCAGTTGCTGCAACACCGTTGACGTCGACAGCACGAAGGCTTGCATCGACACTGCCTAAAGAGATGTAACCGATTGCATAAGGGTTATTGGCGACGATGGTTTTGATCATACCGTTACCATTACCTACTTGAGCGGTCGGAGAAATTGCGGTGACCTTGTGGCCGTTAATCGTGCGTTGAAGTTTCATTATCTCTTCAAATGCACCGCGAGTACCGGATCCATTCTCACGAGTGACGACAACGATTGGGCGTGATTCACCGCCGACTTCGTTCCAGTTTTTAATTTCGCCTCGATAAATTTTTGAAATCTGTTCTTGAGTTAAGTTTGTTACTGGGTTTGTTTTATTGACCGCGGCAGCAATTCCGTCACGAGCAATAACGATCTCTTTGGTGTCACTGCTAAGCTCATTATCTTTTATATTGCGAGAAGACATACCTATCATACTGGTGCCATCTTTGGCTGCTCGGATCCCCGCTGATGAGCCTGTGCTTTGTACTTCTACACTGCTGTTGGTGTTGTTTTGATAGTTTTCTGCCAGCACTTCCATTACATGGGCTACAGATGTCGAACCTGATACTGTAACAGTGCTTGCTTGAGCTAGTGGTGCAGCCATTAGACTTACTGCGGTTAACAAGCCAAATACTTTTTTCATTACGATTTCCACTCTATTGTTTGGTCGCTTAGATACCAGTTATTTTACAAAACCAAGTTAGTTGCCTCGTTGCAGGCAAGCGCATTAAGACAGAGGAATATGACAGTTAGGTGACAACACCTTTAGTGCGACAGGTTTAAATGGGATTAAGCAAAGCGTTATGGTCAATGCGTAGAAAACAAAATGGCGGTTTTTGTTAAATGAATAAAAATTAAGGGGGAGTTTTCTTAATTGATAATATAACGTCTTAAGCTAGAGGCTGGGGAGGCTTGAAGAGATTGGCGTTAAATGGTTGCAATAAACTCCGGTCGGAATTAACTTAGCCTTAAGACTATTTTAACAATAAGAGTGCCGATTTATGCTATGTTTCTGTTGTGAGTTAGTAAGATAAATTTATTATTAAACTTTTATGACAGCCAGTCAAAACCGCATTTTTATCTGTAAAACCATAGCCAAATAGCGCCTGTTCGCAAATAGCAATGCCGAGTGATTCTATTGAGCCTATCTTCATTACTCGACACTTGTTTCGTAATTACATTATATAACCACATTAAAGGTGCATAAATGACCACTGAAATGATCATGATTGGTATGTCGGCGTTAATTTTAGTTGGCATATTACTGCACCACCCTTCAAGAACACTTGGTATTCCGTCGTTGCTTATTTTTATGGGTGTTGGCTTGATGCTAGGCAATGGCGAGTTTAACTTTGTCTATGACGACCTAGATAAAACCGCATGGATAGGTGGCTTGGCGTTGAACATGATTGTATTCGTTGGTGGCATTAATACCTCAACGGACAAAATTAAAGTCGCCTATAAAGAAGGCGGGATCCTCGCATCTTTTGGGGTGTTATTTACCACGCTTATTTTTGGCTTTATTTTATACTGGCTGTTGGATTTCAACTTTATTACCTGCCTATTGTTTGCTGCTATTGTGTCATCGACAGATGCTGCAGCAGTGTTTTCAATTCTTGAATCTAAAAAGCTTAAGCTAAAAGAACAGACCGACACGGTATTAGAGTTTGAATCGGCCACTAACGATCCCGTCGCTATGCTACTGGTTATCTTTTTAACTGATATGGCGCTTTCAAGCAGTAAGACCGTAGTGGCATCTGAGATCGCTATAGAATTGGTCACGCAAATTGGTGTCGCTATGATTGTCGGTTGGCTGGTGGCTAGCATCGCGGTCTGGTTATTAAATCGAATTCACCTATCAGAGTTTGGTCTCATCCCTGTATTTGTACTCGCAAGCTTTGTGATTGCGACCTATGGTGCCGACGTACTGGGTGGCAATATTTTATTGGCTTCATATATAGCGGGGGTGGTAATAGGTAATGGTATTAAGCGAGGCCAGCTTGTTAATCTGCACTTCTTTAATAGTTTATCTTGGTTAGCACAGGCCTTAATGTTTATCGTGTTGGGCTTACAAATATTCCCGCAATCATTAGCTGCCGTGTTTATTAGCTCATTACTACCGGCACTACTGTTGATCTTTGTTGCTAGACCTTTAGCTGTGCAGCTTTGTTACTTGCCTTTTACTAAGGCGAGTTGGAAGAAGCGGCTGTTTATTTCCTCTATTGGTCTAAAAGGGGCGACCCCCATTGTATTCGCATTGATCCCCGCGGCGGCAGGTGTACCGGGATCGTTAGATATCGTGCACATGGTGTTCTTTATCGTATTGTTCTCAGTGTTTATTCAAGGGGGGGCTATTGGACCGCTCGCGAACAAACTGGGTTTAAATAATACTGATAAAGATTAAGCTGGCGCAGTTTGCAGTGCGTTTTTAGACTCGATGTTTTTCCACACCTTTTCGTGAAAGTAGAAAACAACGGTATTAACAGCAGGTTCTATTAACGCGACGGCACCACCAATGACAACGCTTCCTGTTAACAGGTAAGTAATGGTGAAGGCGACGCCAAAGTGTAGAATTGCGAATGTCATGGTTTTAATCATAATGAGTGCCTCTATTTGAATTGTCTAAATGGTAATGGTTATCATTTGCAATTGAAAGGGGTTTACATAGATTAGTTTGATAGGCTTTGTCGATTGGAAATGCACTTTGGGTATAAACCCATCAATATAGTTCGTGTACTGATGGGTTTACGTTAGGCTTTCATTAACAGATTAACTGTAAATTAGTAGTGCCAAGGGAATGAAGAGAAGTCCTGATCACGCTTTTCTAAGAAGGCATCACGACCCTCTCTGGCTTCTTCGGTGCCATAAGCTAGGCGAGTCGCTTCTCCGGCGAATAACTGCTGACCAACTAAGCCGTCATCGGGTAAGTTAAAGCCGTATTTCAACATACGCATCGCGGTAGGAGACTTAGAGTTGATCTCTTTAGCCCACTTTAATGCTTCTGTTTCTAATTCTTGGTGAGGGATAGCGCGGTTAACCATTCCCATGTCAAAGGCTTCTTCTGCAGAGTAATTAAAGCCAAGGAAGAAGATTTCTCGAGCGCGCTTTTGGCCTATCATCTTAGCAAGGTAAGCGCTGCCATAACCTGAGTCAAAACTACCTACATCAGGGTCAGTTTGCTTAAATACCGCGTGCTCTTTTGAAGCAAGGGTTAAGTCACATACCACATGTAGACTATGGCCACCGCCAACAGCCCAGCCTGGTACAACAGCAATAACCACCTTAGGCATAAAGCGGATTAAACGCTGTACTTCTAAAATATGTAAACGCCCCATACGAGCCACATCTGGCGTGCCTTCTTCAGCACCTTCATACTTGTAGCCATCTTTGCCGCGAATACGTTGATCGCCACCGGCACTGAAAGACCATTGACCTTTAGCTGAAGGGCCATTACCTGTTAGTAATACACAACCAACATCAGACCACTGACGCGCATGATTGAGTGCGGTGTAAAGTTCATCAACGGTTTTAGGGCGGAACGAGTTTAAGCAATCAGGGCGGTTAATTGCGATACGTACAGTGCCCTGATCTTTGGCTCTGTGGTAGGTAACATCTTCGAAATCAAATCCTGGAACAAGATCCCATAATTCGGGATCAAAAATGTCAGATACTGGTAGTGTCATGAGCCTTTAGCCTTTTTTCTTCATAGAAATACGATAATAGCTAAAGGCTAGGCCTAATCAGATCTCAGGTCAATCTAGTTTGCATGCTAATCGATTAACTGAGATCTGTTGCGTTATTTGACTAAAGACTTTAGGCCTTTAATTAAGCTTGTCGCAAATGTAAGTTTGATTTTCCTTACTAAAAGCTGAATGTTTATTGGCGCCACTACCACAGAAATCAGCTTTAAACTCATTGAGTTTGGCCTGTGATTGCGTAATTACAGTTAACGCTTGTTGCTCCGTAGCAGAAAGGCGGTCTGCAATATCAGTTTTTAACAAATCGAGTGTATTATCTACACGCTGGATCTGAGTGCCTGTCATGCTATCAAGCTTGTCCTCTGCCTGTTGAAATATTCCTTCAATCTCAGCGATTGGCTCGTCTAAGGTATCGGTTTCTGTATAAAGGTAGTAAAGAATGCCACCGATGATTGCCAATATGATCCAACCCTTCATCTTTTAGTCCTATGTAGGTGAATAACTTGTAGTATAAGCGTTATAATAAGCTAGTTTTCCAGAAAAATTAAAGCTGTAAGGCTGCAAAATGAGCGCAGAACAAAATAATAAAGACTTCTCTAAAGCTGAAAGAATCAAAATTCATCAACCCGATGCCAGTAAAGCCGACCGCTTTAATCCGCGTAATCGTATTTATGTCCGTGCTGTTGAGGGCTTGTGGAGCACTCTGCGTCGCCGTCTAGGTTGGGTGGCAATGTTGTTCTTTTTAATTCTGCCTTGGATCCCCTGGGGAGACCGCCAAGCGGTGTGGTTTAATCTTGCCGAGCAAAAGTTTCATGTCTTTGGTTTAACCATCTGGCCGCAGGATTTTACCTTACTCGCAGCATTATTAATGATCGCGGCATTTGGGTTGTTTTTTATCACAACATATCTCGGTCGAGTATGGTGTGGCTACACATGCCCGCAAACCGTGTGGACTTTTATCTTTATATGGTTTGAAGAAAAGCTAGAAGGGTCGCGTAATAAGCGTATTAAGCTCGACCAGATGCCATGGAGTTTCAACAAACTGTGGCGCAAAACCGCTAAACACGCATCTTGGTTGCTAATCTCTTTACTTACAGCAATGACATTCGTGTCTTACTTTGTGCCGACCAGTGAAGTCTATAAAGAAGTGTTCACCCTAACAGCCAGTGGCGGTGTTTACTTCTGGGTTATCTTCTTCACCTTTGCGACTTACGGTAACGCAGGGTGGATGCGCGAAATTATGTGTCTTCACATGTGCCCCTACGCACGATTCCAAGCAGCCATGTTTGATAAGAACACTTATATAGTGGGTTATGATACCAAGCGCGGTGAAACCAGAGGGCCAAGGTCGAGAAAAGCCGATCCTAAAGCACTAGGCTTAGGAGACTGTATAGACTGCGACTTATGCGTGCAAGTTTGTCCTACTGGCATCGATATCCGTAATGGCTTGCAATATGAGTGTATAAACTGTGGTGCATGTATTGATGCATGCGATACGACTATGACACGTATGGGCTACGATAAAGGACTGATTAGCTACACCACTGAAAATAAGTTAGAGGGCGTAAAGGAAAAAGTGCTTAGGCCAAAGCTTGTGGGTTATGGCGTAGTACTGTCAGTGATGATTTTAGTTCTTGTTTATGCAACTGCTACGATAGCCCCCATTCGTATCGACATTATCAGAGACAGAAACCAGCTCTATAGAGAAACCGATGACGGTTTGATAGAGAACACCTTTACGTTGAAGATTTTGAATAAGACAGAAGAGGCCCACCTTTACAATATGAGTGTTGAAGGGCTAGCCAATTATGATTGGATTGGACCTCAACAAGTGAGCATTAAAGGAGGGGAAGTCTTAACCTTACCTATTAGTGTTGCTGTTGACCCTGTAGACCTGAGCCGAACAATGACTCATATCAACTTTAAAGTGACTACTGATGATGGTGAAATTGAAGCAAAGCAAGAATCTCGCTTCTTTGGTAACTGATCCTTTACTGTGAAACATGTAAAAAGGGGGCTTTTAGCCCCTTTTTTGTACGTATCGTTTGTTAACTATGCATTTGATTCGATTATTCTAATTTAATTGAAAAACCCCCTTGCGCTGATCTCAAATTTCCCTATAATGCGCATCCACTGACACGGCACCGCAGGCCATTCGCTCTTAGCAAAAGCTAGATAGAACGGGACTTGCAGCGGTATCGGTTAGCTCTTTTTATAAAGGGTTAGAGTTAAAACTCCTAGGAGATTTGATTCAGGTGACAAACGCTTTAAGAGCTTCGAATGATGGTTGTTAACACGAGA